>JBCCKZ010000138.1:0-10597 GCA_039027135.1 Planctomycetota bacterium | reverse complement strand
TTGTCTCCGCCGGCCGGCGCTCGCCGGGTTTTTCTGGGGCTAACCGGTGGCTCGCCCCAAGACGGCTAATGTGCTCGATAATGCCATGAATCACGGTGTTTCCCATCCAAAGTGGCGCTGTCCAGTTATGAACGGCACGATAAGTGCGTAGACTTTCGTTGCCGCGATGAGAAGTTCACTTCGATCACTCGCGGATGTCTTCGATCGGTGCAACGGCGCACCGTCCTGTAGTGCCTTCTATTCATGTTGGGTTGAAGGCGTTCTCAATAGCCTATTCCTCGTTGACGAGGATCGGCACCCACCCGGTTTTCATCTGCTGGTGTAACTCAGCCCCAGCATGTGCCGTTCAATACCGCATCATTTCACAGGACAATCCGATGGCAAACTTCAACAACCCTTACGATCCAGACAAGGACATCTGGAATGAAGACTACATCACGGAAGCACGGAATTTCGATCCGAAGACAGCCAATCTTTTAGATGACGCACCAGATTGGGATGGTGCAAGCGAAACCGCAACTTGCGTCGACGATTCGCCCGCGTCAGACGCCTTTTTGCCACATCATGCGGGTCAGCTAGCATCCACCGAAGAGCGTGTGGCTGCCGATTCACTTGGTGCTCCTGCAGACGAGTTGGGCGACAGTGAAGAGATGCTTGATCGCGCTGTTGACAATGCTGTGATGATGGGAATCTTCGGTAACGATGCCAATCGACGACGCTTCTTAAAGGCTGTCGGCGTAAAGTCAACGGCGGCGGCCATCGCGAGCGTCTTCCCCATGTCGGCTGTGAAAGCACTCGCTAAGGAAGCGATTGGAACGCTCGAAAAAACAAAGTTGAAAGTTGGCTTCGTGCCGATCACATGTTCGGCACCGTTAATCGCGGCTGATCCACTCGGGATCTACCAAAGTAATGGACTGGATGTTGATGTGATCAAGACGGCGGGCTGGGCCGTCGCACGAGACAAATGTCTTTCCGGTGAGTATGACGCATCGCATTTGCTCGCACCAATGCCTCTGGCCATGACGCTTGGGACGGGTTCGACCGCGCAGCCGTTCACCGTGCCAGCGATGCAGAATACGAATGGTCAAGCGATCGTGCTTGCCAACAAGTACAAGAGCAGACGCGATCCCAGCCAATGGAAAGGCATGGTGTTCGGCGTTCCCTTTGAATACTCGATGCATAATTTTCTGTTGCGTTATTATGTCGCTGAGAATGGCATTGATCCTGACACGGACATTCAGATTCGCGTCGTTCCGCCGCCCGAAATGGTTGCGAACCTCCGCGCTGGGAATGTTGACGGTTACCTGGCACCAGACCCATTCTGCCAACGTGCTGTCTACGACGGCGTCGGCTTTATTCATATGCTCACCAAGGAGATTTGGTACCAGCACCCGTGCTGTGCGTTTTCTGCAAGTCTGAAGTTTGTCGATCAGAATCCGAACACGTTTTTGGCTCTGTTCAAGAGCGTGATGGAGGCGATTGATTATTGCCGGTCTTATGAGAATCGCGTCGACGTGTCAGAGGCGATCCACACAAAGAACTATCTGAATCAGCCGCTAACCGTCGTTAAGCAGGTTATGACGGGCACCTATGCGGACGGGCTCGGGAACGTCAAGCGCGAACCGGACCGCATCCACTTTGCTCCCTACCCAGCCCAAGAAATGGCGATCTGGATCTTAAGTCAGATGAAGCGATGGGGTTATATCAAAGGTGATGTCGACTACAACGCAGTTGCCAAGCAGGTTTACCTGTCCGCGGATGCTGAAAAGCTGATTCAAGAGGACCTCAAGAAGGAAATCGAATTCAAGCATGACAGCTATAAGCTGATGGGCAAAACTTTCGACCCGAATAACGCGGACGAATATGCGAAGAGTTTTAAAATTTCGCGGGTCTAAGTGACGTCGGGAATCCCTTGGGGATATTAGTAGTGCAATTTCGTCAACGTCTTCAATCTGGTGCGCTTTCGGTCGTCTTTCTCGGCGCGATATGCGTGATATGGCATGCGACCACGCGGCCGGAGCCACCCGACCCGGAGCTCGCCGGAATGGACCCTGAGTATCTGGAGCTCATTGGTGCGACGGCAAAAGGGGAATCAAATCCCATGCCAGGTCCAATCGAGGTCGCCCAGAAAGTTTGGAGTCATCTGGAAGATCCTTTCTATTACAAGGGAGCGAATGATCGAGGGATTGGTTCGCAATTGTTGTATTCGCTCGCACGTGTTGCTCAGGGTTATTTCCTGGCAGTATTGATCGCAGTGCCTCTGGGGTTCATGATCGGAATGAGCCCGGTGTTGTCAAAAGCTGTCGATCCATTCGTGCAGATACTGAAGCCAGTCTCTCCGTTGGCATGGATGCCACTGGCACTCTACACCATTAAGGATTCCGAACCCTGTTCAATCTTCGTCATCTTTATCTGTGCCATTTGGCCGGTGTTGATCAATACCACCTTCGGAGTTTCGTCCGTTCGGAAAGATTATTTGAACGTCGCGAAAACGCTTGAAGCAGGTCGTTTCCGCACGGCACTGTTTGTCATTCTGCCTTCTGCGGCGCCGACGATTCTGACTGGCATGCGTATCTCTATTGGAATTGCCTGGCTGGTCATCGTGGCTGCTGAAATGCTGATTGGTGGGACGGGAATCGGTTACTTCGTTTGGAATGAGTGGAATAATCTAGACATCACTAATGTCATCGTTGCGATACTCTTCATAGGCGTAATTGGAATGGTGCTAGATCGCTTGCTGGCCGCACTGACGGGAGCGGTGACCTATGCCGAATAAGTCCAGTGCTCCAAACATGATTGAGGTGGATGGTCTCACAAAGTCATTCCCGTCGCCCGGCAGTGGCGATGATGTCAATGTCTTTGTTGATCTCAATTTCAACATTCGGAAGGGAGAATTCGTTTGCCTGATTGGGCATTCGGGATGCGGAAAGTCGACGCTGCTGAATATCCTCGCCGGTCTTGATCGGCCGACCGAGGGCTTTGTGTGTGCGGCGGGGCGTGAGATCGACGGTCCGGGACTGGATCGCGCCGTCGTATTCCAAAATCACGCGTTGATGCCATGGATGACGGCGATGTCCAATATCACGTTCGCCATAAAAAGCCGTTGGCCGCATTGGAATAAAAGTCGCGTTCGTGAACGAGCAACACGCTATCTTGAAATGGTTCACTTGAATGAAGCCGCACGAAAAAAACCAGCGCAGCTGTCCGGTGGTATGAAGCAACGTGTTGGGATCGCACGCGCGCTGGCTGTTGAACCACAAATCCTGCTGTTGGACGAGCCATTTGGTGCACTCGACGCACTGACGCGTGGCAGCATTCAGGAAGAGCTGATTCGAATCTGCCGTACAACCGAGCAGACCGTATTCATGATCACTCATGATATTGATGAGGCGATGCTATTGGCCGATCGCATCCTGCTGATGACCAACGGCCCCGATGCAAGGCTGTGCGAGACATTCGTCAACACGCTTCCGAAAGATCGTGAGCGTCATTCGATTCATCATCATCCCAACTTCTATCCGCTACGAAACCACCTACTCGATTTCCTGGTCAATCGATCCAAAGCACTTTCGGAAATCAAGCAAACCATCGATTCAAGAAACGTGCCTGAAGTCGTCATCACCGCCGAGGACGAAAATGAAGTTGCGTTGACCGCTAACTCTTAACAGCACGCACCAACCCAGTCGTTATCCAAACCTCAATCAGGGAGAATTCTGTGACAACTGCGACCGTTCCGACGATCACCCGAGCCGACGTGACAGCGAAGATTCTGGCTATGAAGGTTGCCGAAGATTGGAAATGGGAGGAGCTGGCGTCCGTGACCGGACAAAACCCAGTTTGGACTGCCGCGGCCTTAACGGGTCAGTGTGCCCTTTTGCCCGATCAAGCAGCCCGGGTGGCCGAAAAGTTCGGCCTGGATGAAATAGAAACCAAGTTGCTGCAGACATATCCCTATCGCGGCTGTTTAGACGACACCGTGCCAACCGACCCGTTCATCTATCGTTTCTTTGAGATCATGCAAGTCTATGGCATGTCGATGAAGGAAGTCGCCCAAGAAGAATTTGGCGACGGCATTATGAGTGCCATCGATTTCTCCATCGATATTTCACGAGAGCCCGATCCCAAAGGCGACCGGGTCAATATCGTCTTCAGCGGGAAATTCCTTCCCTACAAACAATTTTAAACCGCTGGCTGAGAACAAATTCAAGCCAGAGGCGAATATGGACGACTTTCCATTCGCCTAGGCGACATCCGCTGGAAGTCGCTTAGGCATCTTTAATGCACCAGCCTTGAATACCCTGCACTTGGGAAACGCCGGTTGCATCTTCTGTTATGTGATGTAACCGGCGTTGCTATCCCTTGTCGCCTATTCGAAATTCCGTCTCTTCATCCGTAGAGTGATCGCGTTGCAATGCACTTGCTTTGGTTGAATCAATACCCGGCACGCGGAAAGTTAGGCTGCGAAATCACTTGGTTGCTTTTGATGGTGGGACTTTTTGGTTGCGATCAGCCGGACCGTTTACCAACTTCAGCAGTAAGTCCAAACGACAATCCGACGGTTGTTCAAGCAGCGGACGCCGCGTCGCAGACCAGTGATTCTCAGTCGTTCGAACTCTACTCAACTTTGACCGGCAAGATGGCTCGCATGGAAGAGCTTCTCAACGGTATTGACCGTCTGATCGACTTCCCCGACTTCCATGCTCGGCTGATCACGGATGCCCAAGAGTTTCAGCGGTTACTCGAGGAATCACGCGGACTGTATCCCGAAAATCTTTCGACGGATGATGAGAACGGATTTGATCGCACGATTGACCAAACGTCAGTCACTTCATCGGAGCTCGTAAACGCTCTTGCAACCCAAGACGTTGAAGCCGCCCGGACCGCTCTGCTCAAACTCAGTCAACAACGCCAAATGGCCCACGCGCGATACTCATACTAGATCTCGTCGGCTGAGCATCAGAGGCTTTTCGTCAGTTGATACCGCCTCCGGCAACCCAACCTGAACTGAATTGGGCAGCATAAACTCACGTTGGCCAAGCATCGATTACGTCGCGTTGGCGAATTGATCTCGGATTCTGCATTTTCCCATCGAACTCGGGCGCTGTCGACCTAAAGCATCTGAGTGCAGGCAGCCATAGCAACAAAATCGAATGCGAGGCATTACTCGCGATGGATTCAACAATGCCAAACGTCAATGTCACCGGAGAGCCATCGCGCAGATGCACCGGACCGTTCATGCCATGACCGCCTTGGGCAACGACGCGAGAGACGCAAATACATTCAAGATCATCTCTCTCGTTAGTCAATCACAATTGCACCTTCTACAGTCGTCGCCTGCTTTTTTTCAGCGCTCGTTAAATCTGTCAACAAAATCGGCCGAGATCTCGAAACGATAGGTGGCACCGTCGCATTCTCTATCTTTGCTCCTGATCTCCCTTTCAATGCAATACGATAAGTGCCCGGAACATTTGCGAAATTGCCGTCAATCAGTTTGATCATTCTTCGGTGCGGTTCGTCCGTAAGATTTGCACGGAAGAGACAAACCAGTTGCCGATGACTCCAACCAGAATAACTCGCCTGCACAGGTTCAAATCTGATTTGTTCCTCGCCAATGGTGCAATGAATCTTCTTTGGAAGCGTAGAAAGAACAATCGCCTGATACTGCCTCCACATCGCCGCAAATTCTAAGTCTGGAGCAATCCCATGACTCGCGAGCGCTTTTGCTAATGTCGCGTGACTCATTCCGAGTGTGTACTCAACCAAAACACAGTCACGCTTGACCGTAATTTGCACACGACGTTCAATTTCGCCATCTGGCAATTCATGTGCGACGGCTCGACTGCAAAGCAGCGAGACTGAAATCAAAACCAGCGAAATTCGTAGCATCCTCATCCACCATCAAGCCAACGGGATACGTTTCAATCACAGCTTGGGACTAGTCTCGTTTTCGATCACCCATAGTTTGGTCGGGCTTTCGCTCATGTAGTACAAACGCCCGTTTGCAGCCACAGGTGTTGTGCGAAGCTTGGTACCGTCCTCGTGTTCGATCTCCGATATGAGGTCCATCTCTTTCCCGTGCTTAAAGACGTACATAATACCGTCATCATTGCCTACAAAAACCTTTCCATCTGCAACGCAGGGTGAAGACCACGTGTTAGCAAACATGTTCTCTGTCCAATAAAGATCGCCAGTATTGGCATCCAAACAATGGACGTGACCTCCGAGTTCCGTGATGTAGAGAATGTCGTCCATGATCGCACATGTCGACATTGATCGACCGAAATAGTAGGTCTCATCGGTTGGACTCGGTTCATCTTCACGAGCCGGCCCGCCGTAATGCCAAACCTCAGCCGAATCTGGATTCGCTTCTTCCATCAACTCTGGTTCCGTTGCGACCACCAGAGTGGGAGAGACATCTTTATCCTCACGTGTTGGTGTTTTGGTGAGATCAATGCAGTAGAGGTGACCAACACCGGTGTCATGTTCGGGGTCTTGACCAACGGCGATGTAGAGTCGGTCATCATAGACCACTGGAGTACCAACGAAATCATTTGCTGTGCCACGCCCGCCAAGCTTGTAGACCGCATCTTTTGGGTTGCAATCGAACTTCCACAAAAGTTCGCCAGCCGGATCGAAGCTGTAAATCCAACCATCTCCTCCCGGGAAAATCAATTGTGGCTCTCCGCCCGGTTCGGCATAGGTTGGATTGGACCATTGTCCATGCATGATGTTGCGTTGCGATTGCCCAGGCAGATTACTGGACCACAACACACTGCCGTCATATTTGCTGAGAGCTAGAAAACTAGGTTCATCTTCCGACGGCACGCGAAGGTGTGCGGCATCGACGCCGTTGCTGGTAACAAGGAACAGCGTGTCGCCGACGATCACGGGTGAACAAGTGGCAATGTTGTGCGGGAACACGTTAAGCTCACCAATCATGTCAAGCTTCCAGTGGATCTCCCCAGTAGTGATATCAGCGCAGATCGCTTCGCAGCGATTGCCGATATAATAAAAACGGTCGCCTTCAATGCAGGGTGTTGAGCAGATGCCCTGTTGTGGCCAGTCCCAAACACGGCCAGCGGCGAGCTTGTCGTGCACGATCTGCCATTGGAAGGCACCATCCTGATCGCTGAAGCACATCATCACCCCTTTGTCCCCCTTGATAGCGGCATCTCTGGGAAACTCGTTATTCGTTCCGACCAAGATTCTACCATTGCTAATCACGGGGCCACCGTAGGCTCTTGATCCCAACTGGATGGAAAAAGCAACGTTGGTGCCGTCTCGAATATCCCACGAATCTGGTAGCCCCTTTGCCAGTGGGTTGGCGAAGTTTCGCTTGAGATGACCGCCATACATCGGCCAATCCTTCGCTGGCAACTCCAGAAGGTCGGGCCGATCTTGGGACTTCACCACGCTCACATGGGGCAGTAGCCACAATGATGTGATTGCGGCAATCAGAACTCGTGGGGTTAAGTTTTGCATATGGTTCATGAATGATTCGATTAAGTGAGATACCTGAACGTCATCTGATCAACAACTATTCAACCAAAATGTTGTCGTAGTAGATTGGAGTTCCAGTCTTAGGTGGCTGGATACCAAGTGCTGAGCCGTAGATTCCCGGGGGTCCTGTGAAATTGGGATTCTCGTCTTCCAATCTTAGATTCCACGTATCCGGCTCAACCGTGCCTTTCTTCCAAGCCTTGCCAAGCACGCTCGCTTGCTCACCGTTGATTTCGACCGTCATCTTTAAGCGATACCAAGTGGTGGGTTCCCATTCAAAGTCGGTCTCTTTGGCAACACGAGGCACCGCATCCCAGGCTGATACCCTCAATTTTTGTTCATTTCCGACCATTTGTAATATATAGCGATTGGCCGTGACTCCCATGTTAGGAAGATTGTCTCGAACCTGTTCGCCCATCACATCAGCGGACACTGTGTAGCCTTCCATATCCGGTGTACCGATAAAACCATACCACTGACGGTAAAACGGAATGGCGATCCGAGCCGTTTTCATCAACACCGTATTCCCATCATCCAGTTGCGTCGTGACATAGCGAAGCTGTGTGTTTGTCCAACCACCTGGAATTAGGCCGGGGCCGGTCGCCTCGAAGTCTTCTGAGTAGGGAAGCGTCGGAACCTGCCGCACCCGAACACTTGCTTGAAGGTCGTCCGCCGTCGCCAGGATCGATCCGCTTTGCCCTCCAGCAATATTGGGCGCCGTGAACGTTGCCCCATTGATGGTGCCTTGTAAGACAGGCAACGCAACGCCTTCACCCAGTCCCGGCCCTGGTTTCATCGTTGCAAATGCTAATTCAACCGGTGTCGTCTTGATGTACTGGCCGCTAGCGTCGAAGAGGTTTGCACGAAATTCGATTTCCTGGCCCGCCGTCAGCGATACTTCAGCAGGCACAACCTGGAGATGAGCCGGAACGCCGCTTGGATTACTGGGCGGAGTGCTTGGCTGAGCCGGGATATCGACATCGACTGGCTTGTATTTGCCGAGGCAGTAAAACTCTTCAGTCGTGCCGAAGTAGACACAGCCATTCGAGATTGCGGCGGAGCCTTGGACTTCAACATCAAACTTTGGATCGGCGGGTTGAAAACGCTTCCGCGAAAGACGCTTACCCTTGTTGGTGGCATCTAAGATGTGAAAGTAACCGTGAACTGAGCTGAGATAAATCTTGCCGTCTCCATACGTTGGCGAACCAGTGCAATTACGTCCGAACTTGGCACGCCACAGTCGCTCGCCCGTTGTCGCATCAAAGCAATAGAGGCGGCCTTGTCGGTCTGGCAGAAACAGTTGTCCGTCGTAGAGCATTGGTGACGGGTATTTGAATTCGATTCCGTCTTTTTCCCAAATCACCTCGGGCTGGGTGCCGCTGATATCCAAACACGCAACCCGGCCGACCGTTGCACGGCCAGGAATCTCTTCACCATGAGCCGCATAGAGCCGCGTACCGTCGATAACCGGTGATGGATTCATCGCTCCATTACCAAACTCGAAGCTCCACACCTTTTTTCCGGTGTTGACTTGGAACGCATGCAAATGCCCGTCACCGCCACCGCTGATCAAAATTCGCTGGTCATTGACCGTGGTCACAACAGGAATACAGCGATAGGTATTGGATGGCCGAAGTCCGGTCGAGCTCCACCAAACCATGCCACCGTTGTTTTTATCAAAGGCCAAGAATCGGACTCCGCCGCCGCCATGAGCGCCCCAGTTGGAACTGATCATGCTGATGATGACCAAATTGCCATCCACAATCGGACTCGTGACGCGCCCCCCGTATCCTGTGATACGACCAAACTCTTCGGTGAGTGATTTTTGCCATTTGACCTCGCCGGTCTCGCCGTCGAAGCAGAAGAGCAGCCCCTGGGTGCCATGGGCGTACACGTTTCCAGTTTCCGGATCGCCAAATGGAACAGTCCAGCCGAGTCGAACACTCACGATCGGTGTGAAGAAGATCCCAAAACGGTGTTCCCAAATGATGTCACCGGTTTTGGCATCCATACAAATGACGCGTTCCTGCTCGTCAGCGTCCTCGCCAACCTTGCTTACGATGTAGACCTTGCCATTCATCACAATCGGTGTCGATCGACAACCAACGTCGTCTTTCTTCCAAAGCACATCCTCGAGGTCGCTCGGCAGACCCATCTCTCGCGAGACGCCATTGCGTTCGGGGCCGCGCCAGTTGGTCCAATCGCCACCCGTCGCAACGCCACTAAGCATTAGCAGCAGACCAGTGAATGCAAAACGTCGAGTATCTCTCATACTGAAAAACCTATGTCGATGTTGTAGAACCGTGGCTGATTCAATTATTTGATTGTGTAGCAAAACAGTAGCTCCTGGTCTCGCAAATAAAGGCTACCTCTGGCAATGACGGGATGAGTCCAGTTCTTGCCGCTCGGAGCTCTCATTTGAGACAACTCGGGCAAGGTGAAACGGCCTTTTTCTTCATATCCTTCTGGAGACGCCGTGACCAACGCCACATCGGCATCACGCTCGGCATAAAGATACAAATCACCATCAGCATAGGCGATGGAACCATCACCAATAGAGCCGCGGACTCGTTTGCTATACCATTCCAGATCACCGGTATCGAAATCTTGGCATACCCAACCTCGTCGATTCGACGTTCCATAGATAAAGCCTTCATGCAGCACGAAGCCCCCCAAGTCATTCTTCATATTCCGACTGAAATACACCTGATTAGGTTCAAAGCTGCCATCGTCGCTTTTCGTTAATTCAATCAAGTCACAGCCAGCTGACCCGACGCTCGCATACACATAATTCTCATGGCAAACGGGAGTGGGAATCACAACGTCCGGGTAAGGTCGCTCGCGTTCGTAGTTCCAGAGAAGCGTACCATCAACAGCCGCGACGCCCGCCATCCCATCCTGGGTCATCACGATAAACTGATCGACGCCTTCCACGGTCGCTTTGATCGGAGAAGAATATGTTGCGGCATTTGTCAGCCTTTCGCTTCGCCACAACAAAGTGCCCGTCGCACGATCCAGCGCGGCAATCATGCCTCGGTCGCCGCCCGGAACACAGATGACCTGATTGCCATCGACCAGCGGCGACCAACAAAATCCC
>JBCCKZ010000137.1:0-10601 GCA_039027135.1 Planctomycetota bacterium | reverse complement strand
CGCGAGCAGCTTTGGAGTGGGCTTGCCATCGAATTGGAAGATGCCGTTTTCCTGTTCCCATTTGTAGCGAGTGCTTCCCGTCATGCCGCCACCGGTGTGAGTAAGCAATGGCGGTTGACGGAGTCCGGCGGCTTTCGCAATCACGGGAAATGTTCTGTAGCCTGGACCCATGAAGCTATGTCCAGTCCCAACGATTCGAAGTGAACCGTCTGTCGGTTCTTCATACCGAACCACGCTCTTTCGCTCGCCGACGGTCTTCGCGTAGATGTCCGCGATCTCCTCGGGCGATTTGTAGCAAACCGCGTGATCTGGAAAACGTTCTTCGTCCCAACCGGGATCAACAGCGAAAGTCTTTGGTGCGCCCCCACCATTTCTCGAACCGCCTTGCATCTTCTTTCGATAGGCCTGAGCCTCTTTCAGCGAAAGTCTTCCGTCTTGATCAGTGTCGGCCGCAGGGAAGCGTTTGAGCCATTTGGCAAGCTGTTTCTCGCTGAATTGCGCCTGGGCAGCTGGAGCCAGGAAGACGATGCTGATGGCGACCGCGAACGTAATTCTCATGGGATGGGCCCGTTACGAGGAGAGCTTTTCTATGCATTTTAATCGAGGCTGGAGGTGCCGTGCTCGCTCAGTAGTCAGTGGGTCGTTTTCACTCTTGCTTTGAAGCGTGATGAGCGAACGGGCCAGCTTTCGATCGCTATTTTTTATTGCCCCTTGTCTTGGAGACCGCCTCGCAATACTTCCAAGAATGAGGCTCATCGGGCGACCGATTGGGCTCTGTCTTCTATTGGGGAGTATAAAAATGGATGAAACCCAGATTTGTTTGGGCAAATTATTTGGCAGCGGGAGTGATATTACCCCACCCGACTTTTATCCCGTCTCAAACCGAACGAGCTGGCCTTTGGATAGGCACGGTCAAGCCGCAAACTCTGAAGAGCAGTTCGTGCAAACATTCGCAAGGCACGAACGAGATCTTCGCGTGTTTGTACGGTCGATGGGGCTTGATTGGAATGCCGTCGACGACGTGATGAAGACGGTGAGTCTGGTCATGTGGCGAAAGTGGAGTGAATTCGACAAGAGTACCGACTACCTCGCTTGGGCGCGAGTCATCAGTCGCTATGAGGTTTTGAAGTTCCGCCGAAAGATGGCTCGAGATCGTCATGTTTTTAGTGAAGATCAGATTGAGCTGTTGGCTTCATCAGCCGAAGAGCTCTACTCCCGTTTCTCATCAGATGATTACCGTGTTGCTCTTCAAAAGTGCCTTGCTTCGCTACCGGACGAGTCGGGGCAGCTTGTCCAAGCAGCCTACCGGGGTGATCGAACGATCCGCGAAGTCGCAAGTGAGTTGGGGCAGAGCGCAACGGCTTTCTACAAAATGCTAAATCGCATTCGAGTGAAGCTGCGAGGTTGCATCCAGCAAAGGCTGGAGACGATGCAATGAATTTTTATCATGGATCGCTGGGAAATTCTCGAGCGAGTGGGAGTCTTTAGGCGTGGACATCCAACAAGTTACCGAGCTCGTATTGAAGCACCTCGACGGGAGTATTTCCGACAGCGAGTTTCGTGAGCTTCAAAAGGCAATCGAATCCGATCGGGAGGCTCGATTCAAATATGTCGAATTGGCCAGGTTGGATGCCGAGCTACGCGAGATGGGTGGGTTTCCTCCTGAGGCTCAACTGACTAAAGACGCGATCAATATGCCACTACCAGTCAACAGCTTTCACACTCAATGGAGGATCATGCGAGGCCTCGCGATTGCCGTTGCGTTGGCATTTGTGGCGATATCATCTTGGGCAATCCTTTGGGATGAAAGAGAAGCGGATGCTCCTGAGCAGTTGGTTGGTTCTTCTTTGAATCCGCCCGTTCGAAGTGTCGCCGTGATCTCGGCCGAAGCCGAGGCGATCTGGGAAGCCACAACAAAGCTTCAACTTCAAAAAGGTAGCGCGCTGGAGCCAGGCACGCTCGTTTTGCTCAATGGTCTAGCCCAGATAGATTTCTTTAGTGGCGCCTCGATCACGCTCTCGGGACCAGCAGAGCTCGAATTGCGAAGCAGTGAGTTGGCCATTTTGCGTCGAGGGCGAGTGCGGGCCGACGTTCCGCCAGCGGCGCGAGGATTCGAGATTCGCACGGCAGATGTTCGACTCGAGGATCTCGGGACGAGTTTTGGAATAGAAGCCAATCGTGATGGCAGATCCGAAGTGGTTGTCTTTGATGGTGAGGTGCGTGCGATCGACAAGCATGGTGATGAGCTGTCACTTTTTGCGGGTGACTCGGCGGCGCTCTCCAAAGGCAAGGCATCGATGTCGTCATCCCATGATTTGGAGGCGTTGCCTGATCTTTCGGCGATTGTAAAAAGAGCGGACGGACTTGATCAGTCGCGTTATGTGCAGTGGAAGGATACCGCCGCTGAACGCAGCAAGGATTCGAGGCTGGTTGCCTATTATGACTTCGAAGGTCTGAATGGAGCCTCACGTCGACTGTCCAATCGTGCGGTAAGTGGCCAGGGAAGCGAGCTGGACGGTGGCATCGTTGGTGCCAGCGTTGCGAATGGGCGTTGGCCGGGAAAAAAAGCGTTGGACTTCCGCGGTGAAGGTGATCGTGTCCGATTCAGTATCCCGGGAGAGTTTGACGCGATGACGCTGTACGCATGGGTGCGTATTGACGCTTTGGATCGTCATCTGAATTCGCTCTTCCTTACAGACTACTACGACGCCGGAGAGATTCACTGGCAGATTTCTAGTGCGGGTTCATTGCATGTCGCCACAAGCCCGAGCGGCGTACCGATTGATCCCATCGATTCGTCCAAGGTGTTATGGGACCAATTGGGCGCCCAGAATCACACGTTTTGGTCAGACCATTTTTGGGACGCCAGCAAGAGCGGCCAATGGTATTTCCTGGCAACCACGATTGATCGCCTTGAGCGAGAACCCGTGTCTCACTACATCAACGGTAAGCGCGTCGGATTTAGTGGTGGAAGTAACATGGAGCAGCGTCTACCGAAGTTGCGGATTGGTACCGCCGATTTAGGGAATTGGACCGAGCCGATCACGCCTGAAAGCTCAATTCGTTCGTTGAATGGTCGTATAGATGAATTTGCGATTTTCTCGGTCGCTCTGACTGATACTGAGATTGCAGAGATCTATGAGCAAGGAAAGCCGTGAGCATGGAACCAATCTCAACAAGCAGCCTTTATGGAAATTGGATCGCATATCTAACGAGGGAGCGGACGCGAAGGCCTCGACGTTTTCATGGTTTGGTTCTCTTGCTTACTCTTTCAGTGTTCGTCGATGCGAAAGGCAATGAAGCCAACGTCGTCGCCGTTGACTTTGAAACACAGATTAAATCGATCTTCCAGGACAATTGCCTAGACTGCCACGGAGTCGAGTTTCAAGAGTCTGGATTTCGGGCGGATAACCGGTGGGATCTCGTTGACGGTGGTGACTCGGGAGAAGCCGGCATCGTTCCAGGTGATCCCGATCAAAGTTACCTCATCGAAGTCCTCACAACGGATGACGAGGATTTGTCGATGCCCTACGGTGATGACCACCTTACGGATACACAGATAAATCTGATTCGTCGGTGGATTGCCGAAGGTGCGATCTGGCCCGGACAAATGGAAGCACGCGAGGAAGAAGAGGTAACACTTTGGTCTTTGCAACCGATCGAAAGGTCGGATATCCCCGAAGCACTCGACGGTCATGTGCGGCACAATGACATCGATCGATTTTTGCAGTGTGCGATGAGTGAGAAGGGGCTTCTTCCCTCGAAGCCGGCGACACCGAGAGATTTGCTACGGCGCTTGTCGGTGACTCTGACAGGTTTTTATCCATCACCGAAAGAGTTGGTTGATTTTGAAAAGGCGTTCCATGACCATCCTGATGCTGCATACGAGGCTGCCGTTGATAGACTTTTGGCCTCTCCTCACTTCGGTGAGCGTTGGGCGCAACATTGGCTTGATGTGATCCGATGGGGAGAGACGACAGGTGGTGAAGCGAACCTCTATCGCAAGTACGCTTGGCCTTATCGAGATTATGTCATTGATGCCTTCAATGAAGATCTTCCCTACGACCAGTTTGTCAGGGAACAGTTGGCTGGTGACGTGCTAGGGGCACCAATGGCAACGGGCTACCTCGTCGCCGGGCCTAACATTCCCAAGAGCAGCATGGGAAATCGTGTCGAAGATCACATGATCGCTCGCGGCAATCGTCTCGATCAAACCATCCAAACGATCAGTGCCTCGGTGCTCGGAATGACCGTTGGATGTGCACGATGCCACGACCATAAGTTCGATCCCATCTCGATCGAAGACTACTACTCAATGAAGGCCGTGTTCGAAGATCTAGAGTACGAGCCTCGCATTCCCGAGTATCCCGAGGATCATCCTCGAGTCATCGCCGACCGTCGATTGCGTCATGAAGTTGATGAACTGCGTTCATCTCTGCACGGATCAACTTGGATTGAAGACTGGGGGGCGTTTCAACAGGTTCGCTTTCCGGAAACAAAAACGAATACAGTCCGCATTACTTTTTGGGCTGATCGAGTGGTGCTCGATGAAATTGAAATTCTCGATGCAAAGGGAAGGAACCTCTTGCTGTATGAGGACTTTGAGCTGACGGCGATTGATCAGGGACGAACAGCGAATCGGCCTAACAAATCGCTTGTTGACGGTGCGTACGGTGGATGGCGCTCGTTTCAGGTCAATCTGAAGGACATGAATAAACGGGACCCCAGCAACAAACTTCAACCTTGGATCGAGATAAGCTTCAAAGAAAGCCAAGAGATCGCAGCGATCAATCTAAGTCAGAACCGAGAGTACTTTTATCTTTCTCCCTACGACGACTATCCACCTCAACCGATTCGGTTTTTCAATGTCGAGGTCGAGGAGGGCGCTGGCTTGAAGCCCATTGCGAATTGGTTTGCGTTTCAAAAAAGACTCAAATCCGATGCTTCATTGAAGGCGACGCTGGATGAAATCCAAAAGAAGATCTCGCTTCTCAATAAAACAGGTTTGAAGCCAATGTTCATTGGGAACTTTGTTAAGCCCGAGGATGATCTCCGTTCGGTCAAGCGTAGTTCGACGGACTTGAGCTCTGCCACGGGCTACATCAGCATCCTTGCGTTTCCCGGTGACACTCAGGTTCTCAAGCGAGGAGACGTGACGACGCCTGGTGAAGTGGTGCAGCCCAGTGGGCTATCCGTCATCGATGGTGGTCTTGAACTTGAAACGAACTATCCCAATCCCGAGAGGCGTGTTGAGTTCGCTGCTTGGCTCACTTCGCCATCTCATCCTCTCACTCCCCGAGTGATGGTCAACCGAATTTGGCATCACGTGTTTGGTCGCGGGCTTGTATCGACTGGGAGCGATTTTGGTCAGGCCGGCGCGAAGCCCGACCATCCGGAACTTCTTGATTGGCTCGCAAATGAGTTCGTTTCCCCGGAAGATGGCCGGGAGCCATGGTCGGTCAAACGGATGATCAAGTTGATGGTAATGAGCCATGCATTTCGTCAGTCGTCTGAGCCGAATGCGAAACACATCGCCATTGATTCTGATTCTGTTTACCTTTGGCGGTACAAACCAAGGCGAGTTTCAGCTGAAGTCATTCGCGACAACATTCTCAGGGTAACCGGTCGATTGAGTGGTCAAATTGGCGGCCGCGGTTTCAATATTTATGGACCCAAGAAGCAATTTGGGCACTGGCACATGAAGGATAACTACAGCGAGTTCACGTGGAGACGTTTGATCTATCAGGACCGAATGAGAAGAACTGACGATGAGTTGTTCTCGGTATTTGATCTGCCAGATTGCGGCCAGATACGAGATAAGCGTGCGATCTCAACAACGCCGCTACAAGCCCTCAATTTGCTCAACAGCGAGTTCATCATCTCCCAGTCGGAGTATCTCGCCAGCGAATTGGCTGAGCACAGCGACGATCCAGAAATTCAAATCGAGCGTTGCTTTGAACTGTTGTTTGGTAGATCACCAAGCGAGGTGGAACAAGCAGCTTGCTTCGAGATTGCCGCGTCTGATGGCCTCGCCGTCGTATGTCGAGCATTATTCAACACCAATGAATTCACTCTCTTGAATTAGGAGGTTTGTCGCCATGAATGATGCTCATAATCTGACGCCTCGAGGTCTTAGACTGCTCAACCGACGTGGGTTTACTCAATCGTTTCTCGGTGGTGGTCTGTCTTTGATGACGCTGCTGAATAGCGATGGATATGCGAGCGATGTGAAGCCTTTGCGTCCCCAAATCGATCCCGAGAATCCCTACGCTCCGCGTTCGCCGCACTTCGACATGCCGGCGAAGAAAGTATTGGTTATCAATCTGCCAGGTGCGGTCAGTCAGGTCGACACATTTGATTACAAGCCAGCCTTAGAGAAGTATCACGGAAAGAAGCCGCCAGGTCTTCCCGAAGTCACCTTTGGTGGACCCACAGGGAAACTTCACAAGCCGTTCTGGAAGTTCAGACAATACGGCGAGTGCGGAAAGATGGTCTCAGATTTGGTGCCCCATCTCGGTGCCCTATCGGATGATCTTTGTTTCATTCACTCGATGACATCTGAATCGAGCAACCATCCGCAAGCCGAGAACTTTCTCAACACGGGTTTCATCATGGAAGGTTTTCCCTCCTTTGGTGCTTGGACGGCATACGCGCTTGGATCGGAAAACTCTGAATTGCCAGCTTTCATCTCGATCAATGATCCGCGTGGTATGCCTCGCTCGGGTCGAAACAACTGGGGTAACGGATTCCTGCCAGCGGCCTACCAGGGGACCGACTTTGGTATTAGCTCACCGGTGAAGAATTTGACGCGTCCAGAACGATTGTCTGAGTCTGCAGATCAAAAGACGGTGGACCTCGTCAAAAAGATGAATGATTTGCATATGGAGCGTTTTCCCGAGGACAGCGACCTGGCGGCGCGAATTGCGAGTTACGAACTAGCAGGGCGTATGCAAATGTCAGTTCCTGAAGTGATGGACATTCGCGGTGAACCCGAGCACATTCACAAGCTGTACGGGACAGATTCTGGATCAGACAATAAACGACTCTATGCACAGAACTGCATTTTGGCACGACGGCTGTTGGAACGCGGCGTTCGCGTCGTGCAGTTGTTCAATGGATCGGATGCGTCGGGTGGAAACGGGATCACGAACTGGGATTCTCACACCAAAATGGAGAAGACGCATGGTATGCAAGGCGAGATCATGGATCAGCCTACCGCGGGGCTGATTGCCGATATGAAGCAACGAGGAATGCTTGAAGACACCCTGGTCGTGTGGGCAACGGAGTTCGGTCGGACACCATTCCTTCAAGGTTTTGGAACCGGGCGGGATCATAATCCCAGTGGATTCACGTGTTTCCTTGCTGGTGCAGGAGTGAAGAAAGGATTTAGTTATGGCGAGAGTGACGAATGGGGTTTCAAAGCTGAAGTCGACAAGGTTGAGATGTATGACTTTAACGCGACGATCCTGCACCTCATGGGACTCGATCACGAGCGTTTGTCTTATTACCACAACGGAATCGAGAGACGTTTAACCAATGTGCACGGTCATGTGATTAAGGATGTGTTGGCATGAGCAATTCCCGCGTGAGGCCCCAGACTGAAGTTTAGAACGACTAAAATCGAAAGCACATTCGATGGATTTAGCCATTCGATACAAGACTTTGCAAACCAAACATAAACCTATGAGAAGTTTCGCTCTAATCATCGTCTGTCTTGGCTTTTTTGTTTCCGCAGGGATAAGGGCCGATGCCGACATAAATCAACGGCCCAACGTGATTGTCATCTTGACCGATGATCAAGGTTGGGGTGATTTGAGTATCCACGGCAATACCGCCATCAGCACTCCAAACATCGATCAACTTGCCAACGACGGTGCACAGTTCGATCGATTCTATGTGTGTCCTGTTTGCTCGCCGACTCGCGCCGAATTTTTAACGGGCAGAAACCATGTGCGATGCGGTGTTTATTCAACTTCTGAAGGTGGCGAGCGAGTCAATCCAGATGAAGTGATGATTGGCGAGGTTTTCAAAGACGCAGGCTACAAAACCGCCGCATTTGGAAAATGGCATAGCGGAATGCAGTTTCCCTATCATCCCAACGCTAGGGGTTTTGATGAGTTTTATGGATTCTGCAGTGGCCATTGGGGAAACTATTACAGTCCCATGCTCGAACACAATGGTGAGCTCGTTCGGGGCGAAGGGTTCATCGTTGACGACTTTACAAGCCGAGCCATGGAGTTTGTCGAAGAGAATAGAGACGAGCCGTTCTTTGTGTACCTTCCCTACAACACGCCACACTCGCCGATGCAGGTTCCCGATCGTTGGTGGAACAAATTCAAAGATAAGGAACTCACACAGGACCACGCAAAAAAACGCGGAGAGAAAGTCGATCACACGCGAGCGGCTCTCGCTATGTGTGAGAACATTGATTGGAACGTTGGACGTTTGCTGCAGCACTTAGAAGACCTTCAACTCGCGGAGAACACCATTGTGGTTTACTTTTGCGATAACGGTCCCAACGGGAACCGTTGGAACGGCGGGATGAAAGGCCGAAAGGGCTCGACAGACGAAGGTGGTGTGCGATCACCTTTGTTCATTCGTTGGCCGGCCAAGATTAAGGTCGGGACACGTGTGCCTCAAATCTGTTGCGCAATGGACCTTCTGCCATCGCTTGCCGAGTTGGCGAGTGTTACGGTTCCTGATTCACTTGATCTTGATGGGGTCAGTATTGCCCGATTGGTGGACAACCCAAACGACGAGTGGGAAGATCGAACGCTTGTTCAGCACTGGAAAGGTAAGGTTTCCGTACGCACTCAGCAGCACCGGCTCGATCATGAGGGCAAGCTTTTCGACATGGTTCAAGACCCTGGGCAGCTTGCTCCGGTTTCTGGGCAGCTTTCTCCCATCTCTGGGCAGGGGGCTAGCGTTCATGAAGAGCTGACATCCGTTGCCAATCGGTTTCGAGAAGAGATGCTTGTTGGTTATGGTCCCGAGTTTGATAAAAGGCCCTTTGTCATTGGTCATCCCGATTCGATTCGTACACAAATCCCTGCGCGTGACGGTACGGGGAATGGAAATATCAAACGCTCGAATCGTTGGCCTAACGACTCTTACTTCACCAATTGGAAGAGTGCCGATGATTCGATCTCTTGGGATTGTGAGGTAGGTCAGAGTGGCGTCTACCAGGTCGATTTGCTTTAATCCTGTCGTCCCTCCGATGTTGGTTCGACCATCGAGCTTCGATTCGGCAAGGATATTCTGGTCGCCAAGATATCCGAAGCACATGATCCGCCATTGATTGGCAAAGAACAGGATCGTTTCGAGCGGATGGAGTCTTACGTCAAGGACTTTAAGCGTGTTGAGCTGGGGAAGATGAATCTTCAACAAGGAAAAGGTGAGCTCATGCTTCGCGCGACTGAGATCGCAGGTTCGGAGGTCATGGACTTTCGTATGCTGTTGCTAACGCGTGTGGTGGACTGAGTATTGAGAAGAATCACCGCCGTAACGTTTCTCTTTCTTTGCTCATCGCTGGCATGGGCGAGTCAACCTGAGCATGGGATGGTTCCTCAAAAGCACATCCAGGTGCTCAGAGAGTTCTGCTTTGATTGCCATGATTCGGTGGAGGTTGAAGGCGGCGTCAACCTAGAAGATTTGAACTTGCAAATGGCTGATCTCGAGACGGCGGAGACCTGGCAAAAGGTTCTCAATGTTCTGAATTCAGGCGAGATGCCTCCGAAGGACTATGGCGTTTTGCCCGCGGATCAAAAAACGGAACTGCTGGCGGATCTATCGCAACAATTGGTTGTCGCACGAGAGACGCTCGCCGATACAGGAGGTGTCATCACGATGCGCCGTCTCAATCGTCGCGAGTACAAGAACACGATCGAGGCACTCCTTGGCGTTTCGGTTGAGGTCAACGATCTACCTGATGATTCGAATCCTGGAGGATTCGACACAGATGGTTCGTCTTTGTTTTTCTCAAGTGATCAATTCGAGAGATACCTTGATCTGGCGTCCCACGCTATCGACAAGGCGTTGGCGATGGAGCAGCGTCCCGAACGACAGGTTCGTAGGATTGAGGCCGAAGACCTTCAGCTGATTCGCGTGCAGTTTGCGGTGGCGAAAATTGGTGAGAAGTACTTTTCCGAAAAACGTCCCGATGGGTTCAAGGCAAAGGATTTGACCAGGGCTGAAATGCTTGATGCTTTGAAGAGTCGACGCAACTACCGCTGGTTTAATTACGAAGCCTGGCTTCGTCATCCCGGCTCACTAGATGGCACGCCGCTTTACAATCTATTCAACGACTTCGCGCTTCCAGATATCACGCTTCCCGATTCGGGTGTGGGGCGTCGATTCGTCATCCGGATCCGTGCGGGTTTGCTCGATGAAGTCCCCGAACATCGGCGTTATATCGAATACGGATCCGTTTCAACGCAATCCGCGCGAGGTGAGGTGAATGTCGATGGCGCGAGGAAGGTCGGCGGAACGAAGGACGAGCCCGAAACGATTGAGTTCGAGTTCGTTCCAGCGACGAGAGAAGATCTGCGTTTGCGAATTCGACAGCGGCAAACCAACTCTTTGAACGCAGCCAAGTACTATTT
>JBCCKZ010000136.1:0-10608 GCA_039027135.1 Planctomycetota bacterium | reverse complement strand
TGAATCGGTTGGACCCGAAGTCACTTTATTTAAGCCGGGTGATGAGGTCTTTTACGCTGGTGATATCACTCGCCAGGGTTCCAATTCGCAATTCCAAATTGTTGATGAGCGAATTGTTGGGCGAAAGCCAACCGCTTTGGATTTTGCACACACGGCCGCGTTTCCTTTGACATCCATCACGGCCTACGAGGCTTTCTTCGATCGGTTACGCATCGACCTCAAAGGGGCAAACGCGGGTGAGAGTTTGTTGATTATTGGTGGTGCTGGCGGCGTGGGGTCGATCGGTATTCAACTAGCCAAGATCGCCGGTTTGAACGTCATTGCAACCGCCTCGCGACCAGCGTCGATCGAATGGGTGCGCGAACTGGGGGCGGATCATGTGATCAATCACCGAGAGCCGCTTCGCCGGCAGATTGAAGGCTTAGGGTTGAAGTTTGTTGATCACATCGCATTGTTCAATGACACCGACGGTCATTGGGATGCTGCGACGGACTTGGTTCGCCCACAAGGCAGCATCGTTTCGATTGTCGAGAACAGCGGTCCGCTCGATCAGGGTCAGATGAAGATGAAAGCAGCTACATTCGCATGGGAATTCATGTTTGCTCGATCGATGTTTCAGACGGCGGACATGATCCAACAACATCATCTTCTCAACGCAATCGCTGATTGGATTGATAGTGGTCGATTGAAAACGACGGCGAATGAAGTCATGTCGCCGATCAACGCCGAGAACTTGCGTGCGGCTCACAAACAGCTCGAATCCGGCACAGCTGTAGGCAAAATTGTCATCGAGGGATGGGACTAGTTGGATTAGAGATTTGCATGAATGTCTGAATACGCCTACTATCAGAAATATGACGGACAAACAATGTTGAAGAACTCTGGATGAGGCTGCACCTTGCTGCACCGAACGACTTGACGCTTCAATGACAGGCATGCGGGCAGTACGGTTTGTTCTTGGCATGCCATGGACGCCTGACGCCTTTATTATTCGCAAGTTGAGCATATCATCATGTCGAAGTTGACCATCGTTGCCCACATCAGGGCGAAGTATGAACGGGTTGAACTAGTTAAGTCCGAACTGGAAAAGCTGGTCGATCCAACACGGGCCGAGGAAGGTTGTGTTCAGTACGACCTGCACCAAGACAACGATGATTCGACGCACTTTATGTTCTATGAGAACTGGGAGAGCCGAGAGCTTTGGCAAGCTCATATGAATAGCCAGCACATAAAGGGCTACAAGACTGCGACCGATGGAGCCCTGGATGACGTCAAACTATATGAAATGACGCATATCGCATGATGGCTGATTCGCTCAGAGTCGTGTGTTACCGTTCTCGCTATCCGAGTAACTGAACGTGTCAATTGCTCTGGAATCGCCAAGCTGAACGTCTCCTTGCTTAAACTCAAGCGGGACATTCAGCGTTGATTGCACAACTCTGCTTGAGACGTCGACTGGTTTTTAAGGCACACGCATTTAACCTACCCTCCCGGAGGGAGAGTGACACAAGTCCCTGAATGTGTATGCCTCAACCACTTAAAACCGGACGACCTCCTTGGGATGGAGGCGGATTTAGTTATCGCCAACGTTGAGACGATTTATTCCACCTGGTTCGTCTTGAGGAGCGAGATAACGCTATGAAAGACTCGAAAAGTCGTGCGTTTATTGAAGAGAAGGGCTGCGATCGCGCCTATGCGAACAAGTTCAGGATTGCTGTGTGTCTCTGTTGGCTCTTTGCTTTTTGTCTGAATGTTGGCAACACGAACATAGCACACGGTGAAACCGGCGACGTTGGGTCGCTGACGCTGCTTGTTGAGACGATTGGGAGTACCAACGATACAAGTGTACAAGCTGCATTGCTGGAGGGGATTCTCAGCGGATTGGAGGGGCGTCGAAATCTCGAGGCGCCTGATGGTTGGGCAGAGTTGAATAGAGCACTTGCTCGTAGCCAGGATTTGCTGGTGCGAGAAAAGTCTTTGGAGCTATCCCAGCTTTTTGGAGACTTGGATGCGGTTGAACGTGCGTTTGCTATCGTGAATGACGCAACAGCTGATGTCGCACAGCGTCGTTCCACCTTGAACTTACTTCTCAATCAACAAAACAAGAGAGCTTCTCGGCAACTGGCGAAGTTACTTCGAGATCCAGCAATGACGCTCGATGCGATTCGTGGCTATGCAGTCGTGGAGAATGTTGACGCTCCATCGATCCTGATGGAATGTTATCCAAGATTGAACCCACAGCAAAAGCGGGCGGTGATCGAAACCCTGGCCTCTCGAAAGACGTACGCCGAGTCTTTGCTGGTGGCGATCAAGATGGGAGATATCACGCGTGATGAAATACCGGCTCAGGTGGCTCGGTCACTCGATGGAATGCTTGGTGAACGGTTTGCTAGCGTATATGGGGATGTCAGGAACGTCGCAATAGATCGCCGAGAGTCGATCGCAAAGTACAAGGAACTCTGCTCTACAGCCGCACTGGCTGAGGCCAATGCCAGCCGAGGTCGAGCTGTTTTCAAAAAGACATGTTCTGCATGTCACAAGCTCTACGGAGAAGGGGGAGGCGTTGGACCAGATCTCACTGGATCGAATCGTGCCAATCTTGACTACATACTGCTGAATAGTGTCGATCCAAGTTACGACGTACCCGACGCATACAAGACCGTTTCCGTTCTGACTCTAGACGGACGTGTCGTCAACGGCGTTTTGGCCGAAGAAGATTCGCAGCGGATCGTCCTAAAAACCGCCGAGCAACCTAGAGTCGTGATCGCAAAAGACGATATCGAAGTACGGAAGGTGTCGTCAAAGTCGATGATGCCAGATGGCCAGTTGGATCAGATGAACGAGCAAGAGGTTCTGGACTTGATCAAGTATTTACGAACGACTGAGCAAGTGAGACTGGAAGAATGAACGTCTTCGTCAAGCGGTACAGGATCGCACGCGTGGCCGCAGGCCTAAGATCGATGGTGTCATTTTCTGTCTTTCTCGTGTTCTTGATGACCAGCGGTTTGTTTGCGGACGATGGACACAATCATCTACCTAAAAAGCAGCATAAGGACAGCGATGCACCATTTCTGAAGCCAGCCGAAGCCGTTGCGAAAATGTCGATTCCCCGTGGTTTCGATGTGTCGGTGTTTGCATCCGAACCAGACATTGCCGAGCCGATTGCCTTTTGTTTTGATGATCGCGGAAGGTTATGGGTGGCTGAGAATTTCAACTACCAGACAAGACGGCAACACACCAGCGAACCGATTAGTCGAATTCAAATACTGGAAGACACGGATCACGACGGTGTCTTCGATAAAAAGAAAACATTCACCGATAAACTGACCTTCACCTCTGGTATTGCTTGCGGCTTCGGCGGAGTTTTCGTCGGATCACCGCCGAACCTAACGTTCATTGCCGATGCGAATCGCGACGATGTTCCTGATGGGCCACCCGAAGTGTTGCTTGATGGGTGGGGAATTCGTGACCGGCATGAGACGCTGAATAGTTTTATCTGGGGACCGGATGGATGGCTCTATGGTTGCCATGGAGTGTTCACGCATTCGAATGTGGGTAAACCAAGTGACGACGAGTCGAAGCGTCAATTCATCGACGCGGGTATTTGGCGTTACCATCCAACGGAGAAGAGGTTCGAAATTTTCGCTCGGGGATTGTCCAATCCATGGGGATTCGATTTCAACGACCATGGTCAAGCGTTTGCGACTTGTTGTGTGATCCCTCACCTCTTTCATGTTGTTCAGGGTGGAACCTATCACAAACAGAGTCGTCCACACGTCAATCCGTTTATCTACGATGACATCAAGACGATTCGAGATCACACTCACCTTTCAGCCCACGGTGGAGCGAGATTCTATTTGGCGGATGTATTTCCAAGCGAGTATCGCGATCGACTATTCATGTGCAACATCCACGAGCATGCTGTGCTTACGGACGTGATGCAGCCAAGCGGTTCAAGCTTCATTGGGAAGCACGGTGATGACTTTATGCCCACAAATGACTTGGCTTGGGTAGGATTCAGTGTCGAGATGGGCCCCGAGGGTGGCGTTTATATCTTGGATTGGCATGATCAAGATATTTGCGGTAACGCGGTTAAATTTCCCGCTAGCGGCCGCGTCTACCGAATCATGCCCGCCGATGCATCAGTTGACCCCGTTACGGATTTGGCAGACATGTCTGATCTTGAACTGGTTCGGCTACAGGAACACCGTAATGATTGGTACGTTCGGCAGGCGAGGACTCTCTTGCAGCATCGGGCGGCAAACGGCAGGCTCAATGACTCGCTTGTCCATTCGAATCTTGAGGAGATCTTTTCTGCGACTGCCGACACGCCTAAGAAATTAAGAGCACTTTGGGCGCTTCATGTAACCAACGGTTTGGATTTCGATCGGCTGGCCGATCTGCTTGATCATCCGAACGAGCACATACGCGCCTGGTCGATTCAACTCCTCTGCGAGCAGAATTTGATCAATGCGTTCCAGCCGGACCAGGCGGCTGGTGGATCAATGCCTTCTGAAATCCGATTGAAGCTTGCTTCGATGTCGCGGGAAGATTCATCTCCAATCGTGCGTTTGTATCTCGCTTCGGCAGTCCAACGCTTACCCTTTGACGAGCGTTGGCCAATCCTTGAGGGCCTCGTGTCCCACGCAGAGGATATTGGCGATAACAACTTGCCTCGTATGTATTGGTTTGCATTGGAGCCGATGGTTCCGCGATACCCGCGACGATCACTTGACTTGGTGGTAAGCGGAAAAATTCCAGCCTTGCAGGAATTCGTTGCCCGGCGTTTGGTTACCGATGCTGGTGACCCTGCTGAACGCGAGAGCGAGAAGCAGTCTGCTGATTGGAATCGAACGATTCAATTGGTTGCCAAAGGAATGCATGTCAGTGACGTTGGCGAAGGGGGAGTGGTGAGGCACGATACTTTTCGTAATCGTTTCGCCGTTCGTACCCACCCGCTTGATCGCAATACTCCATGTGTCGTCAGCAAAGATCAGGTCGATGTTCCGCAAGGAAAGACAACGACGCTTAGGCTAAGAGCCAGTCACCATCCTCACGGTGATTGGCAACTGAGGGTATTGGCGGACGGAAAAGTCATCGAAGACCGCGTGGTAAGCTCGGAAACCGTTGGGAAGGACGAATGGATGAATGTGGCGGTTGATCTATCCGAATTTGCGGGCCGTCAAATCAAGCTTTCGATCGAAAATCGCGCCAACAACTGGCACAATGAGTGGGCTTACTGGAATCAGATCAAGGTTGTTTCGGAGTGAATCGATGAATGGCAGAGTCAATTTTGGCGTTGCATTAGTTTTCTGCTTCTTCGTCACGCTGCACGGTTTGACACCGATCTCAATCGCCGATCAGGCGAAGATCGTTTTCATCTCTGGCAAGCCTAGTCATGGTCTGATGGCACACGAACACCGTGCCGGAAACATGATTTTGGCGGATGCTCTGAATCGCTCGGGTTTGGATGTTCAAACGCTGGTGTTGCCTTACGCCGGCTATCCTCGCGACCCAGCGATTTTGAAGGATGCCGCGACCGTTGTTATTTTCTGTACGGGGCACCGAGGACACGTGCTTAACTCGCACCTGGATGAGTTTGATCGGTTGATGAAGAATGGCGTTGGCGTCGTCATGATTCACTGGGCAACCGAGGCGCAAAAAGGAAAGCCCGGCGAGAAGTTTTTGGAGTGGATGGGTGGCTTTTGTGACCTTGATTGGTCCGTAAATCCTCATTGGCAACCTAACTTTAAGGTGTTCCCAGACCATCCGATTGCCAACGGTGTTGAGCCTTTTCAGGTTCACGACGAATGGTATTACCACATGAGATTTGTCGATGACAAACAAGGTCTAACTCCCATTCTCTACGACCTTCCACCCGCAGAGACGTTGCGCCGTCCTGATGGCCCGCGGAGTGGTAATCCGACCGTTCGAAAGGCCGTTGCGTCTGGTGAGAAACAGACTGTCGCGTGGGCTTACGAGCGGCCTGATGGAGGACGTGGATTTGGATTTACCGGAGCCCACAATCACGTCAGTTGGCAAGACGACAACTTTTACAAGGTTGTGCTCAACGCGATTCTTTGGACAGCCAAAGTAGAGGTTCCTAAGGATGGTTGCCCCACACCGGAAGTGACCGACTCTCGCATTAAGGCGAACCTCGACAAGAAGTAGATTTTTGGGAGTGCGTTCTTAGCCCGATCACTTGTCAGTGAAATTCAATCATGGTGTGTGAATGAGAAAGCGAATTGAATTTTGTCTAACTTGGCTCTTAGCCTATTTCGTTGCGGGTACGCTTGGGGCCGACGATCCGCGGCCGAATATCGTGTTCTTTCTCGTTGATGATCTTGGTTGGACTGATGTCGGCTGTTACGGAAGTCGCTTTTACGAGACTCCGAATATCGATCAGCTTGCGACCGAAGGTGTGCGATTCACCGACGCCTACGCGGCCTGTCATGTTTGTTCACCCACTAGGGCTAGCATCCTGACAGGGAAGTACCCGGCGACTCTAAACCTCACTGACTGGTTGAGCGGACGTCGCAACTTTCCTTTCCAAAGGCGTCTCAACGCGGTTATCAACCAACACCTTCCCTACGAGGAAACGACGATAGCCGAAGCGTTGAAATCCCTTGGCTACTCAACCGCGATCTTCGGTAAATGGCATTTGGGGAAAGCACCTTCAACGCCACTGAAGCATGGCTTTGATATTCACGTACCGAATGTTCCGTCGAATTGGAACACCTTCCACGGTCCGTTCGGGATGAAGAATCTCGAAAGTACAAAGGGTGACTATTTGACCGACCGATTGACGGATGAAGCTATTGATTGGATTGATCAACAGAAAGATTCGCCCTTCTTTCTCTACCTGGCCCATTTTGCTGTTCATGATCCCATCCAGGGAAGTAAGGACTTGGTTGAAAAATACTCTCGAAAGCGAAACGAGACTCCACCCTCAGGATCGCCTGATTTCATTTTGGAAGGAAATCCGGACAGTCCAGATAATCCATCTCCAGATGAGCTGAATCGTTTGATCGGCACGCCTGAATTCTCGAAACATAAAGTCCTTCCCGAGGGGACGATCAAGGTCAAGCAAAAACAAGACAATGTTCAGTTCGCTGCCATGGTAGAAAGTGTTGACCAGAGTCTTGGGAGGGTTGTCGCGAAGCTTGCCGATCTTGGAATCGAGGATAACACGATTGTCATCTTCTTCTCCGACAACGGAGGAATGGCTGCGATGAATGTCGGCAATCCAAAACGGGTTGTTCCTGATGAGAATGTGGACCGAGCGTACTCGACATCGTGTTTACCACTGCGGGGTGCGAAAGGTTGGTTGTACGAGGGAGGGATTAGGGTTCCTTTGATTGTGAAGTGGCCTGGTAAAGGTGAGTCGGGACGTGTTTGCTCAGAGCCTGTGAACAGCATTGACTTCTTTCCGACTGTCCTAGAAATGATTGGTGCCGGCGACCAAGTACCCCGGGGCGTTGAGGGGATCAATATCGCACCTCTTATCAAGGGCGAATCAATCAACGAGCGGGCCCTCTTTTGGCACTTTCCCCACTACAGCAATCATGGAATGCAGAGTCCCGGAGGTGCGATTCGCTTAGGTAAGTACAAGCTTCTTGAGTACTTCGAAAACGAAAGTGTTCAGTTGTTTGATTTGGAAAACGATATTGGAGAGCAAGTTGATCTGTCCAAACAACAAACGCAGATCACTGCTGATTTGAGGGAACGCTTGCATCGATGGAGAGAGAGCGTTGACGCACAAATGATGAAGCCGAATCCCAATTTTGATAGCGACTTGAAAGCGGAAGACTACTACAGGTTAGCCGATCAGAAGAAGCAATGATTCACAATCGGAATCGGCATTTAGTTTTCTCAATCGGCCATGAACCTGCGAATCTTGGCATTGGCGATAGCTAACGTCATTGGTCTAGAACCAAGTGGTTCGTTCACTAAGAGATGTCTTGAACACCCTCAACTAGTGCATTCCAGTTGCGTTGATTATCCATGTCACGTTGCATGTCTTTCTCATCGGCTATGGTGAAACGCTTGATGGCTGGCGTTTTGCTTGTGGCTTGATAGAGCCAATAAGCCTCCGCCTTTAACGCTTCGTCGATCGGCTTGTCGATGGACTCGTAGACTGTTTGCTTGCAAGCGTTGATGGACTCCGAGGGGAAAGTCGCAATGCGTTTGGCCAGTTCGTCGACGTAGGGTCCGATCTCATCTGGCTCGAGTGCACGATTGATGGTTCCATAGGCTTCGGCCTCGTCGGCATCAAAGTCGCGAGCACTCAAGATAATCTCCAGAGCACGTCCAAGTCCGGCCTGTCGTGCCATACGCGACGCACCTCCGCCGCACGGCAAGATTCCCATGCCGACTTCCATTTGCATGAACTTGAACTTACCTCGAGCCGCGAATCGCATATCGCACGCTAGTGCGAACTCATGCCCGCCACCACGTGCGAAACCTTCTAACTTCGCGATGGTGGCCTGGGGCAGTTTGCTGACTCGCTGAAGGACCGATTGCAAGTCAAGTAGTTCCGCCTCGGCTCGAGAGACTGACTCCGTCGACATGTCCTTGAGAAGATTCGTATCGTAGTGGCATACCCAAATCTCCGGATGAGCGGATTGAAAGACCACGACCTTGATTTCGCGGTCGCGTTCTAGCCTCAGGCAAAGCGTATTAAGGTCCGCCAGCATCTCTTGCCCCTGGAGATTCACTGGCGGGAAATCGATGGTAGCGTAGAGCACGCCATCAACGATTTCGGTCGTGAATGTCTTGAATCCTTCGTAGGTCATTGGTAACTCGTCGTTGGGATGGCGGCGTGTGAATCCAAGAAATGCTACTGGTCGATGACGCCCAGACAAGAAAGCACATTTCGGACACGTAGGCACCGAATGGATACTGCCACGGGAACGCTAACGACTGGGCCAAGTCCAGCCGTATTGACTCAATAGGTCAGCATCCTGCAGTACCGTTTCTCCGCCGATCTTCTCGAGCCGAACTGGCATGCAGATATCATCTGACTCAAGTTCTTCGACCAATGCGGTATTGTGGCTGACGACGATGATCTGACTCTTTTCGGCGGCCAACTTGATCAGTTCTGCCAACGCGGGAATCAGGTCAGGATGGAGGCTGTTTTCGGGTTCGTTGAGCACCATGAGTTCTGGCGGCCGAGGTGTGAGCAACGCGGCAACCAACAGCAGGTACCGGAGTGTGCCGTCTGATAGCTCCGCAGCTGTCAGCTCACGCTGAATGCCAGGCTGTTCCAGCAGCAATTGCATGCCGACATCGGTCGAAACCATTCTCACGCGTGATCCCGGAAACGCATTGTCGATAACTCGAGAGATTGGAATAGAGTTACCCGCTTCAATGATCGTTTGGATCGCAGCGGCAAAGTCACGGCCGTCGCTCGCCATGACCGGCGTGTAAGTTCCAATGGAGTGTTGTCTCGCGGGAGACTTCGCGTCGGTTCGAAAGGTGTCGTAGAAACGCCATTGCCTGATGGTGTCGCGAGTAATGATCAGCTCGGGAGCCGTTATTGGATCAGCGAATTCCGAAAGCATGCTCGCTCCGGTTTCGAGCGGTAAGTCGATCTGTGTCCACTTTCCTCGCTCGGCTCGACAACGCAGCACTCCATTGCGACGGTCTGCACAAAGGCTTCTGGCTTCGATTTGAGACCCCCGCCAAAGACACTCTCGCTTTATTTCTGGATCACCACCGAACATGGTCTGGCGGGGAATTGGTAAACCAAGGTCGAGGCAATAGCTAAACGGTTCAGCCGCGAAGCCCAGTCGAAGGCTAACTGGTTCTTTAGACTTCCGCTTGGGGCCGGCCCACCTTACGGAACCAAAGCCGCCTTCGTTGGCAAGTGATCGGAAAAGGCCGCCTTCAGCCACGTCTGCCAAAAGGTTAAGGGCACGATAGAGATTCGATTTTCCTGATCCATTCGCGCCAGTAACGACATTCAACTGGCCGAGCGAAAGGACTAGAGATCGGATGGAGCGATATCCGGCGACGGCGATGCGTTCGATCACATTGAGTATCTCAATTTGAAATGATAAAGGCGGTCTTTGGTGCGGCAACGTCGATTCTTGGATCGGCTCGAGTGTACAGCACTCCGATAACCCTATGGGTGTTCTTTTCTCTCCCCGTCTTTGCGAAAGCTCATGATTGTCGCGAAGATCTCCTAGCTCCTGCGTTCAGCAATCCCGTTCGAAAACCACGGCAATTTTCTCTCCCTCTGGGAGAGTCGGACGTTTCAACGGCCGGAGAGGGGTGAGTCCAGAGCACTTCGCCTACCAGCTCACTTCTACTTTCAACACAAAGTCGCGAGAGCCGCCAAGCCGCAACGAGAGCATTGGCAACTCCGCGTCTTTGTCCCTCTCCGCCTTTGCGTTTAGTTTGATCATTAATACAAAACTTTCTGAGCTACCATGCTCGTTGTGCTTCTGAATGCAAGTTGATTTGACGCCTGGCTAAAAAGCAACAGTTCGGTGTCGGATTGATCTGTCGATTCGCAATCACGATGATTACATCTCTTTGCCGGGGATTACGGCAACGGTACCAAGGCCTGGCTGGCTGGGTGTGTTTGAACTTACCGCCGGAAGA
>JBCCKZ010000135.1:0-10636 GCA_039027135.1 Planctomycetota bacterium | reverse complement strand
GAGTGCGTGACCTTCCAGGTGTTCGTTACCAGGTCGTGCGGGGCTCGCGAGATGCCCTCGGCGTGGACGGCCGTAAGCAGTCCCGAAGTCGTTACGGTGCCAAAAAGAAGTGAGAATTGCTCACCTGGCCTGATTTACCTGACAACTCAACCCACAATTCAACACTCCCATGGGACGAATCACCGCAAGCCGCACCCAACTCAAGGGTGACCCCAAGCACGACTCGCTGCTGGCTAGCAAGTTCATTAATTGCTTGATGCTCGACGGCAAGAAGACCGTCGCTCAGAAGGTCTTCTATGACTCCCTCGATGAAATCGCCAAACGAAACGAAATCGCGGATGTTTCGGCGATCGAGGTCTTTGAGACCGCTCTCGAAAATGTAAAGCCTTACATCGAGGTTCGTAGTAAGCGTGTCGGCGGTGCTTCGTACCAGGTGCCGATGCAGGTCAACCGCGCACGTCAGCAGTCGCTCGCGATTCGCTGGGTGCTCGCGGCCGTCCGAGACAAGAAGGGTCGGCCAATGCACATGAAATTGGCTGACGAACTCATTTCGGCCTACAAGAAAGAAGGTGTCGCCTACACCAAACGCGAGAACACACACCGCATGGCGGATGCGAACAAGGCGTTTGCTCACTTCGCGTGGTGATCCGTTTCGCGGACCCAACCAATATTTTTCCAGACCGCGATTTGCCCTCTTGGCGAATCGCGGTTTTTTTAATGTCAACCTACATAGCAGTTTCACCGGGCTGACTCATGGCCGTCAATCTTTCCAAGCTTCGAAACATCGGCATCATCGCGCACATCGATGCCGGCAAGACGACTGTCACTGAGCGAATGCTCTATTTGTCAGGCGCGAAGCACCGCGTAGGCCGGGTTGATCATGGTACGACGGACACGGATGACGATCCCGAAGAACAAGAGCGTGGCATCACTATCTTCAGTGCGTGCGTTAAATACAGTTGGAAAGACTTCAACATCAACCTCCTTGATACGCCCGGCCACGTTGATTTCACCGCTGAGGTTGAACGGTGTCTTCGCGTCCTCGATGGCGCGGTCGTTGTTTTTTCAGCTCGCGAGGGCGTTGAAGCCCAGAGTGAAACAGTGTGGCGACAAGCGGATCGATACAACGTTCCTCGAATCGTCTTCATCAACAAGATGGACCGAGAAGGTGCTGATTTTGAATCGGTGCTCAATGACATTGGCCCAAGGCTTGGCGGACGCCCCGTCGCCATTGAAGTTCCCATTGGCCAGGGACCAACACACGTGGCCGATCCATTTCGAGGTGTCATCGATTTGGTCGACATGAAAATGCTGCAGTTCGATCCGGAGACCGAAGGCAAAGAGGTCACCGAAGCTGACATTCCTGAAGAGCTATCCGATGACGCAATGATCTGGCGCGAACAGATGCTTGAAGTCGTTTACGAACTCAACGAAGACGCGGCGATGCTAGCCCTAGAAGACCAACCCGTTCCACGCGAGATGATCGTTGAAACACTCAGACAAGGTGTCGTCGAACGTAAGATCCAGGTCGTTCTCTGCGGATCGGCACTCCATGGCATTGGTGTTCAGCCACTGATGACCGCCGTGGGTAACTATCTGCCTAGTCCTCTTGATCGGCCACCAGTTGAAGGAATCGATCCCAAGAAACCAGACAAGACGCTCGTACGAAAGCCAAACTCGAAAGAACCTTTTTGCGGTTTGGTATTCAAGATCTTGCCAGCCAAAACCGGAGACAACTATTGGATTCGCGTCTACAGCGGTTCACTCAAGCAGAACAGCCGTGTGCAGTGTCCCAATCGAGACAAAAAAGAGAACATCGCACAGATCTGGCAGATCCACGCGACCAAGAAGGATCGGGATGGGCAAACTGACGTCGTTGAAGCCGGCGACATCGCATGTGTTATCGGCCCTCGATTCGCCATCACTGGTGACACGGTTTGCGATACGAAAGATCTGATCGAATTGCCCAGCATCAAGTTTGCTGAAACCGTTCTTTCGATGGCCATTGAGCCTGAAAGCACGGCGGACAAAAAGAAGCTCGAGGAAACGCTCAATATGCTGCGTCGCCAAGATCCCACATTCAGAGCGCAGGAGAATGAAGAGACTGGCCAAACGCTGATTAGTGGAATGGGCGAGTTGCACTTGGAGGTAATCCAACACCGATTGACGCGTGACTTTGGCTTGAACGTCAAATTCTATAAGCCGAGAGTCAACTATCGCGAAACCATCGAGAAGACCAGCGAAATCACTGGCCAATGTAACCGCCAGATGGGTGCAACTCAGATGTTTGCGAGACTCAAGGTGGCGATCTCGCCGCTCGCAAGCTCGTCGGCTCCGGTGCAAGTGTTTGATCGAATCCCACCCGACACAATGATGACCAACACCATGCGTGATGCGGCGATGGACGAAATGCGAGAAAGGGCGGCCGGCGGAGGCTTGTTAGCAGGTTTCCCTCTATCGGGGGTTCGGATTGAAGTGCTCGACGCCGAAGTGGCTGAAGAAGGTAGTGATGAGGTTGCCTTTCGGATCGCAGCGTCAGATGCTTTTGATTCGGGGATGCAACAAGCTGGACCTGTGTTGCTCGAGCCGGTGATGAAAGTGGAAGTGACCACGCCTGAAGATTACATGGGCGAGATCGTCGGAGACTTGCAGCAACGCCGGGCGATCATAGCTGCTACTGAAAGCCGTGGGGCTCAAACGGTGATCACAGCTCATGCTCCGCTAAAAGAGCTATTTGGATACAGCAGTGCCGTGCGTAGTCTGTCTCAAGGCCGTGCGGGTAGCAGCATGGAGCCCTTGGATTATCAGCCCGCACCATCGGCAGACGCCGAAGCGTTCTTGATGTAGCCATCCATAAGCTGAACCGAATTGATAGCCGAAGAAATTCGATACTACTTTAATACTGTCTTTGCATTCGTCGCAGTGGTCCTACAGATTCTCAATCTCTGAGCGCCACGCGTCTGACAAGCCCTTCCAGCCGGGCATTGGGATCAACACCATTTCGATCCTGCAAATCATCCGCCGTCGAGGTTGAAGTGGGTCTTCTGGACCAACTCAACTCAAAGTGACTCTAAGCAGCCATTCGGACCGCTGGCTGTTCAACCGATTCGTCTGAAGTCACTTCAAGCAGCCCTCTTGGCTGACCGGGACGCAGAAGAAAGTTCAAGCCTGTCACGGTCATCATTGCGTAGACGCCAACCTCGACCCATTCCTCGAGCCAAACAACTGAAAGTCGCTCGCATACCGCGCTCGTCATCAGCAGAGCTGCAGCAACGATCGCGGGGTAAAAGAATCTCGGATGAAAGAAATAGAAGACTCCCCATCGATACCTTTTCATCAGTCGCCACTGGCTAAACGCGACCAATGAGAACGCGAGAAATGATGAGACATACTTGACAGGTTGAGGGAGTGCAATCGAAGGCACGGCCGGCAGAACCTCGTTACTGTTCGCATTTGCCCTTGCGGCCATCTCAAGACGCAAAGATTCAGGCTTGGGAAGCTCGCGAACCGTACCGAGGCATGCGACACCCGCTATCGAAAGAAGCAGGCACCGCCAAATAATATGGTCATTACGCTTGGCAGCCACGAGGCATGAAAGCGTCGCGATCAAGAGCAAAACCGTCTGCAAGTTCTCCAGAGTGCCATTCTCGGCATAAAAGTTCGGACCAATGCCTCGAAACGCAAACAGGGCAGCGAGACCAAAAATGAGAACCAACGCTTGCCAAATCACTCCCGGGAATGGCCAAGGTATAGAGTCCAAGCGGCTCTCGTTAGATGCGTGGCTGCCTTCAGATGCTGCACTGACTTCGGATGTTGAGCTGGTTTTGAGTACGTCCATCTAACTTGAGTACCAATGCGAAACTGTGTTCGGCAAGATCACCTAGCTGGGTGATCGGAATCGCTGTTGTGTGAAACCGGATCGGGTTGTCGGCACACGTCTCGATTTTCTAAAGCCATTCCAAAGCGGAATTGATGTTTTTGGTTGATTGTCCCCGAGACAGCACGAAAGCCCCGGGAATCAGTGTCTCCGGGAACTCGAGCCTGAATCTTTGACAGGAGTTGGTTCGGCATCTTCCAGTCCGCCAAGAGGAGAACGATCGATGCCTTACGGACTCTACATGTCAGCCGCTGGTGCTCAGGCCCAGAATCATCGCATGCAGGCGCTCAGCCATAACCTTGCCAACGTCAACACACCCGGTTTCAAACCTGAAGAAACGATTCTTCAAGCTCGTTTCGCCGAAATGATCGAGCAAGGAAAAGTTGCTCCCGATCAAGGAGGTGCGGATGATATCGGTGGTGGCACCACCATCCAGCGATCCATCACACGAATGAAAGGCGGCCCCATCAAGGCAACGGGACGTCAAACTGACTTTGCAATCAATGATGAGGAATCTTTCTTCGTAGTCAGTCGCGACGGCGAACAACGGCTCACCCGCGCGGGAAACTTCTTGTTCAACTCAGGCGGACAACTCATCAACGATGGTGGCGATCAAGTTCTTTCAACCAGTGGCAACCCTATTCGGATCAATCCAACGCTGCCTTTCGACGTAACCAACGGCGGTCGAATTCAACAGGGCCCCAATGTTTTTGAACTGATGCTAGCTAAACCTCGGGAGATTAGCGATCTATCTCGCGTGGGCGACAATCAGTTCAAGCCCTTGGCGCCATTTGATCTTGTCGGAGGACGTGACCGTGCGGTAGTGGCGGGAATGCTGGAACAGTCCGGCGTGACGCCCACTGGCGCGATGATGGAACTCATTGAAACATCTCGGGCCTATGAAGCGAATGTCCGTATGATCCAGAACCAAGATCACGTGATGGGATCTCTGATTAGCCGAGTGCTTCAGTCTTGATGAACCTTCACTTGATTCTGGTAACCCCTAACACGCGAATTCAGGCGAGGAAGCCATGAGCGTTCAAACACTGTACACAGCCGCCACCGGCATGGAGGCGATGGAAACCAAGTTGGATGTGATTGCCAACAACTTGGCCAACATCAATACCACAGCATTCAAGAAGGACCGAGCGAACTTCGAGGATTTGCTGTATCGCATGGAAACCTATCCTGGGGTTTTGGATGCGACACAGACACCTACACCCGTGGGAACTCAAGTTGGCCTGGGTGTCCGAATACAAAGTACCCAAACCGATCAACGCCAGGGAACGCTCCAGGCGACCGGCCGAGAGCTTGACATTGCGATCCAGGGACGGGGTTTCCTTCGCACACTGGATCCCTCAACTCAACTACCAATGTACACTCGCGCCGGGAACTTGGACATCAACGCCAACGGCGCTCTCGTTGTTGGTTCTGCTCAAACAGGACGTTTGCTAGATCCGCCAATCAATATTCCTCAAGACGCAACAGCCATTTCTATCAGTCCCAATGGTGAGGTCCTGGTTCGAGTCCCGGGACAGGTTGAACTTGCCAGTCAGGGCCAGATCCAGATGGCTCAATTCATCAACCCAGATGGTCTCGAGAAAGTTGGCGAGAACATGTATCTGCCGACCGACGCCTCAGGAGCTGAGCAAGTTGGCAACCCAGGTAACCAGGGCTTGGGTGTCTTGCGACAAAACTCGCTCGAAGCGAGCAATGTGGAGCCCGTTCAAGAACTGATCGATCTGATCACGACCCAACGAGCATTCGAATTGAATAGCCAGGCAGTGCAGGCCGGTGATGAAATCATGCAAAACATCTCGAACCTTAGGCGATTCTAGATTTGTTTAGTCGCTTGTTGATGACATTGGCGTTATTCGGAAGCATGATCGCTTCATCGAAGACAGATGCGCAAACGCGGGTCCAAACCACATCCTTCACAGGCGAAGAAACCCGCTGGACGTTCAAACTTCGGAACGATCCTCGGGTACACCGCTCAGTCGTCGTGATGTCGGACGTCATCGAACCGGTGACCGATCCGCTTCCCGCTTGGAGCCGTCTTAGTCGCGTACGCGTTGGCTTGATGCCGGTCGAAGGCAACACTGTCACCGTCGAACGCAACCGGTTGGCACGCATGATCGAAGCTTACCACCAGACGGCTAACCAGATTGAGATTTTGGGGCCTGAGACCTGCGTGGTGCGATTCCAATCACAACACAGCGAACGGGTCGCTGCGGCTCCCAAAAAATACAACAACGAAATTGCTCAAGCCTCCTACGAACAGATAGCTCGAGTCAGCAGCGTCCCACCACCGGACGTAAACACCAAGGCTCGAGTCGATCGCTGGGTTCGAAACGCGGTCCAAAGATTCGTGCCATCGCTCCAGCTAGGGTTTGACTATCAGTTCTCACTGTCAAACGAGGACTACAAACAACTGGCCATGATGACGGGTGTGGATGGCTGTCGATTGCTCGAAGATATCGAGCCAAGCCCAAGTGGATCCGAATTTCAACTAGAGCTTGCCGCTCGTGTGATTGGCGAACCATTGACCCTGACGGTGGCTGGGTCGGCACGCCCGCACCCGAAAGCAGTTGTTTCCAAACGGATGATTGGTCGTGGAATCCTTCTAACACATGCGGACGTGGAGCTTCGTCCTGTACCCGGATCAAAGCTACACGAGGGCGTGCTAACCCGCATGGAAGACGTCATCGGCAAAGAGACGCGAGGGAACATTCGAGTCGGCACAGTCCTCCAGGGTGACGATATCGGCGAACCGGTCCTGATCCATCGAGGTGACCTGATAGATCTCGCTGTGATGGCAAGAGGCATCAAAGTCACCACCACAGCAAAAGCAGTCTCGAACGGATCCTTGGGCGAGCTTATTCAGGTCGAAACGACCCAACCTCGTGAACGTCTTGCAGCAAGAGTGTCGGGCCGTGGTTCTGCCGAAATCCTTACTCGCACTCCGGTGGCAAGATGATAGCTCAGAGAATCTCTTGGTGTTTAATGACCGCTGGCATCTTCATTCTAGCTTCCAACAACGCTTTGGCTCAGCGTTCATCTTTGGGATCGGGAATGAGCGGGCACGCCACTCCGCGAACTCAAAAGACGTGGTTTCGACAGCCGACCCAGCGAGTTGCGACCCAGGGAGTCGCCATGCAGCGCGTTGTCACCCAGCGAGTTGCGGCTCAGGAAGATGAAGTGATCAGTCTTCCACCTCCACCGACATCAGCACAATCCATTTACCCAAATCCCTCCCAGAACTTTCCGACGACGCGTCCTTTAGGACCCACTGACGCAGCACCACTTCCACCTTCGACCAATCCGCCAGTTGCACGAAATCCCGTCTATCCCAACGAAGCGCCGATGACGATCGATCAGGTTAGTTGGACCTACCAGCCACCGGTTCCGCCGCGTGTGTTTAAGGTCAATGACCCCGTCAACATTCGAGTTGACGAGATCACGCGATTGATCGCCGAGGGCTCCGCAGAAAGCCGAAAGCAAACACTCTTTGAGACGATCGTCACTGACTGGATCAACATCGTCAAATTCAATGTGCGGCCCGATCCTCAAGCGCTCGGTGACCCCGCTGTTGCGTTTGAGTCCGACTCTAACTTCCGAGCGGAATCAAGCATCGAATCACGCGAAGCGCTGACCTTCAACATTGCGGCCCGTGTTGTCGACATTCGTCCCAACGGCTTACTCGTTCTTGAGGGCCGAAAGAGCATTCGTGTCAATGACAACCTTTGGGAGACATCACTGACCGGGCTCTGTCGTCCCGCGGACATTGCTCCCGACAATGTGGTCCTAAGCAAAGATCTGATTGATCTCGAGGTAGGAAAGCTGGATCGCGGCCACCTTCGAGACGGTTACAGCCGAGGTTGGCTCCAAAAATTCCTCGATCGAGCGAGGCCGTTCTGATGATTTCTTTGGCCAGAACCAAACCCGCCTCTCACGACTCGAAACCTGCAAAGCTGTTTCGAGTGTTCTTCGTCGCGATGTCTGTCCTCTTCAGCGCGAGCCTGAATGCGGCCGGACTTCGTCTGGGTGAAGTTTGCCGAGTCAAAGGACAGGAAACTAATAGTCTGCAGGGTCTCGGTTTAGTCGTTGGACTTAAAGGCACGGGCGACGGCGACTCGCTTCCAACATCGCGAGCTCTCGCCGAGATGATGCGGAAGATGGGCGGTCCGATGAGCGTCGACATGAATGGACAGCTGAACGTGCAAGACGTTGCCGATGCCAAGAATGTTGCCATGGTTTTCGTCACCGCATCGATCCCCAGCACCGGTGCACAGGGCGGTGATCAGATCAATGTGCAGGTGAACGCGATCTCGGCAAAGAGTCTCGAAGGCGGCACGCTGCTTCAGACTCCATTGCTCGGACCACGCCCCGACAACCCGGTCGTTTATGCGTCTGCCTCTGGCCCCATCCAGATCGACACCTTGTCCACGCCGACCGGGGGGACCATCGTCGGTGGAGGCAAGATGGAAGCATCGGTGCCAATGCGTTTCGTCAAAGACAACCAAATCACTTTGGTGCTTGATTCGGACTTCGCCAGTTTTGACAACGCTCATCGAATCGAAGAGGAGATAAACGGCTTGTCTGCCCTAGCAGTGGGTGGAACGTTCGAGTCAGAGAGCCTCGAAAATGATGGCAAGTTCGCTCGCGCGATCGATCAGCTCCACATCGAGGTGGAACTCCCCTCCTTGTACTCAGACAATCCGATCAAGTTCATTTCGCTGTTATTTGACACAATCGTCCCCATCAACTCGCGTTCCAATCGAGTCGTTATCAATGAGCGAGAAGGAATCGTCGTCATTGGGAAGGATGTGGAACTGGCACCCGTCGTGATCAGCCACCGACAAATGCAAATTGATGCGGGCGCATCCAGCCTGGTCGCCGTTGGTGGCGAGAACGATCCAGCCGGCAACGCAAAGCTCAAAGATCTTGCTGATGCGTTGAACGCGCTGAACGTACCCACAGATGATCTGATACACATCATCAAAATCCTCAAGGCGAAAGGCGACCTTTTTGGTGAGGTGATTTATGAGTGATTCGATTTCATCCATCAGCCCACAGAACGCGCCGATCGCTTATCCGCTCAGGCGTGGTGTTCAAGCTCCCCTTCCGCTGCAAAGAAGCCTTAAGCCATCAGCTGATAATCCAACCACGTTTCCTTTAACGAGAGAAGCAGAGGGTCCTTTTCCGCTCAATCGAAGCACGGATCCTCTCGCGGCGTCGACTCCTGATGGCGGGCCCAACTCCCCCGACAAGCTTAAGGAAGCATTTACTGACTTCGTTGGCCAAACGCTTTTTGGAAGCATGCTTGCGTCCATGCGAAGCACAGTTGGTAAACCCGCCTATCTTCACGGTGGACGAATGGAAGAGACATTCCAAAAGCAACTCGACCAACATATCGTCGAAGATCTCACTGAGTCATCAGCCTCAAGCATCGCAAATCCGATGTTCGAACTATTTCAACTTCGTCGTCAATAATCTTCCTGGTGATCCATGAGTCATGCTAATTGGGCTGAAACTGTCATCGAGTACGTCGGTGAAGTGATTGCCACGACTGAATCCGTCGAGAAAACTCTCGATGAGTCACGCGTCGCCACTGGTGAGATGGAGTGTGACACCATCAATCAGTCGACCGCCAAGTTGGAGACCTTGGTACATCACCTACAGGCACTTGTGATGCGTCGCGAAGAGATCCTTCAACACCCTGAAGCCCCCAAGTCAGGAAGTACAATAGCCGAAAAGTTACTCTCGACAAGAAGAATCGAGGATGCACGCTTAGCAAAACAATGCGACGACGCGAGAGAGAAGCTTATGTCGACGCATGATCGCGCGACGGCGTTATTTGTTTGCCAATATCACCTGGCGGATCTGACGGGTGATATCTCGGCGATCCTGATGCGGGACAGCCGAACATCCACCTATGACAAGTCAGGAATCGTCGATCGCAGAGGACCTGCAGGCGGAGGCCTGATTGACGAAGCCGCTTGATACGAACTTCGTCTGAGCTTGATTGACTGACGGACACGATGGTGTTCCGAAAGCTTGGCAGAGTTCACTACGCCAAGCCCCTTGCTAGCCTAGCGATCGAAGATCTTCTTGACCGCGTGTACGGTCGTGGCTCGGCCTGCACGAGCAATGCTTGTAGTGAGAGGTATCTCCTTAGGACATACCGAGACACAGTTCTGGGCGTTTCCGCAGGTCGCTACACCCCCGGGGCCCATCAATGCCTCTAAACGCTCTCCAGACAGGGCTTTGCCCGTCGGGTGATTGTTGAAAAGCATCGATTGTGAAATGGCATGTGCTCCCACGAAGGCCTCATCGAACGCTTCATTCTTACGGGCCTCAAACTCTTCATCCGTCTCCCCTTCGTTCTTCTCAAGTTCGATCTTTTGATACTGGGGACAAGCCTCGAGGCAACAGCCGCAGCTCATACATTGGCTCAGCGGATAGTTTTGCTCTTGAGTCTGCCTGAGGATTCGTTCACCTGGCCCCATGTTGTAATAGGAGTCCACGGGTACCCACGCTTTGACTCTCTGAAGACCGCGGAACAATCGCTCACGATCGACCCACAAGTCCCGAATCACTGGGAACTTACTCATCGGCTCGAGCGTGATCTCATCTGGATTGTCGGCAAGTAGCTTGTCAACAAGAGCGCTACAGCTTTGTCGAACGCGTCCATTGATCACCATCGTACAAGAGCCACAAACCTCTTCCAGGCAGCCGCAGTCCCAAACGACGGGTGAT
>JBCCKZ010000134.1:0-10655 GCA_039027135.1 Planctomycetota bacterium | reverse complement strand
CGGCACCGGCTTTCGAACTAATCTATGCACACGAGGGTCTGCAGACGCTGACGCTTGATGATTTGAAGGGCAAGCCTTCGATCATTAGCGTTGTTCCCAGCCTTGATACGCCTGTTTGTGCGACGCAGACGAAGACTTTCTTTGACCAGCTTGGTTCCCTAGGGGACAAGGTGAACGCTGTGACGGTCTCTCGCGATACACCGTTCGCTCAAGCAAGATTTTGTGGAGCTGAGAATGTCGACATGCGGACGGCATCGGACTACAAAGACCACGCATTCGGCAAGGCTTATGGAGTTGAGATTGAGGAGCTCGGGCTACTCACCAGGGCCGTATTCGTGCTCAACGCTGGAGGCGAAGTGGTCTATCGAGAGATCGTTGCTGAAGTGACCAACGAGCCAGATTACGGCGCCGCTTTGGAAGCGTTGCAGGGCTTGGTCTAGAGACCAACGACAGAGCCATGTATCGGGTCGCCGCGTTCTATCGTTTCATCCGAGTCGAAGATCCCGCTGGCCTGCGTCGGTGGCTGCTGCCTTTGATGCGTCGATTGGATGTGACAGGTTCGATCCTTGTCGCTTCCGAAGGTATCAACGGTACGGTAGCGGCACAGCCTGAAGCGGTTGATCAACTAGTCGCCGAACTTCGGACGCAGCATCCCCTCGGAGACAGCGATTTTCCCGGCGAGTTGGAGGTCAAGTACAGCGAGTGCGCCGATCGTCCGTTTCGGCGATGCAAGGTTCGATTGAAACGTGAAATCGTGACCATGGGGGTCAATGGGATTTCGCCCACCGAGCAGGTCGGCCAATACGTTGATCCCAAGCGATGGAATGAGTTGCTGGCCGATCCCGATGTCCTCGTAATCGACGCTCGGAACGACTACGAGACGGCAATTGGGACCTTTCCCGGCGCCGTCGATCCAGGGACAAGCTCTTTTCGGGAACTTCCTCAGTTTGTCGATGAGAATCTTGACCCTGAGAAGCATCGTTCAGTCGCCATGTTCTGCACTGGCGGTATACGCTGCGAGAAAAGCACCTCGCTGCTGAAGGAGAAAGGCTTCGAAAACGTCTATCACCTCAAGGGTGGAATCCTTCGCTATTTTGAGGAGACCTCGCCCGAGGAGAACCTCTTCGAAGGCGATTGCTTCGTTTTCGATCACCGGGTTGCGGTTGGGGCATCTTTGCAGCCGACCAAGCACGTGATGTGTTTTGGGTGCGGCTGGGCCGTCGATGAGGAAGCCCAAAAGAGTACTGACTTTCGCCCCGGTGTGCATTGTCCGCGATGTGTAACCCAGCTGTCTAATTCACAAAAAGCCCGCTTTGCCGAGCGACAACGCCAAATCGATCTTGCCCGAAAAAACCAGGAAGTCTAGTGTCGAAAGGGTTTGGTTTCGTCGGGCGTCAGGGAGGGCGTCATCATGGTGGCTCGCTGGAAGATTCGGAAAAAGTTTCGCTGGGCCCTTTGGCTCATCGCAGGTGTGGTGGGTGTGCTCGCGATTTCGGCGTGTTGGGGGCTAAGTCGCTACCAGCAGCTCGCTAACGAGATCAATCACCGCTCGCGATTGTTACCTAACGCGAGTGAGCTCAATCGGATCGCTCAGCTGGTTCGAAAGAGCCATGATCGGTATGGAGACTTGATGCGTCGGCGAGGGATGATCGAGCCCTGGTCGACGGCGGGCCTTCCCGGCGATGGTGAGCTGGGGACGACATTGCTTGATGTCGCAAGAATGGAGAGTGATCACCTCGACGACTATGTGTTCCATTTTGGTATCCAGCTGGACATCTACAAGAACGAGTCGACGCAGCATGCCTTTGACCAAGAGCACCGCATGACGCTGCTTCGCTTGGAGCAGGACTTCAAGGCTCTCGTCCAATACAACACGCGTCCACCAGTGCCCAATCGCACGGCGGCTGATCATCAAGCAGGCTTGCAGGAGCTCATTCAGGCACTCGTGGCGTCCACGGATGATCATCTTAAACGACTCCACGACTCACTCGGTCACTTTGCCGACCAGGCCAAACGACGGGCGAGGACGGCGATGTATATCACCGTTGCGTCTTCGATTCTGTGTTTTGCCGTGGTGTTGCTCGTGCTTCAGGCTTTTCGCACTCAGGTGTCACAGCCTTTCGAAAACCTTGTTGATGGGGCGAGGGAAATCAGTCGAAACAACTACGCCCATCGTATTGAAGTCCAATCTGATGATGAGATAGGGATGCTTGCCAATCTCATCAATGAGATGACGGATAAGTTCGATCAACTCATTAGCAAGATGGAACGCGATGCTCTTAACAAAGACGAACAGGTCAAAGAGAAAACACGCGAGGTGATCCAGAATGAGCAGCTCGCCAGCGCGGGGTTCTTGGCCGCCGGTGTCTCGCACGAGATGAACAATCCCTTGGCGGCGATCGCTTGGAATGCGGAGAGCCTCTCCAGGCGGCTTCCGGATCTTCGTATCGACGCGAATGACGCGGAACAAAGTGAGCTCTACACCGATCTGGGAAATTCACTAGCAATGATCGAGCGAGAGGCTTATCGATTGCATGATCTCGCTGAAAACCTAAGGAACTTTTGCAGGCTGGGCGATGTGGAAAGAGAGCCTTGTGATCTTGTCGCCCTAATCGAGGATGTTGTCGAAATCACGCGAACCGTCGCACGTTTTCAATGCAAGACCGTCAAGACCGATTTACCCTCGGAGTTCATTGCACACATCAATCATGCAGAAATCCGCTCGGTGATTCTGAACTTGCTAGCCAATGCCTTGGAAAGTGTTGATCGTGATGGCGAGGTGCGTTTGAGCCTGCGGCAGAACCAGCGTAAAGCCTTGATCGTTGTCACCGACAATGGATGTGGCATGACTCAGGAAGTGCTCGAGCATCTCTTCCAGCCCTTTTTCACTCGACGTCGCGATGGCACTGGAACGGGGTTGGGATTAAGCGTGAGCTACCGCATCATCTCTAAACACGGTGGATCGCTGATTCCTTCGAGTCCCGGAGAGGGGATGGGCAGTCGGATGGAAATTTCAATTCCGATGGACCCTGCAGAGTGCGATTCGGTCCACTGCCATGAATTTGATGAGGAGGCCGTCGTGCCCTTCTCTGCTGATCGTTGGAACCATGTTCTGGAGAAAGTTTAACCTGTGAAGGCAATGCAAATCCTCTTTGTCGATGACGACGAATCCGTTCAAAGATCGCTTGGGCCTCAAATCAAGAGATTTGGCCATCAGGTCACCATTTGCAGTGATGGTCCAACTGCGCTGATGATCATGCGCGAGCAGAACTTTGATTGTCTGTTGGTTGATTTGAACATGCCGCAGATGCCGGGCCTTGAGGTGATCGCTGCCGCGAGAGAGATTCGGCCTGACCTTGATGTGGTGATTCTGACTGGCAATGCGACTGAGAAGTCAGCCATCCGGGCGATTGAGCAAGAGGTTCAGGCCTACATTAAAAAGCCGTGCAAGCTTGACCATCTTGAGGATAAGCTGGCCAGAATCGCCGAAGGTCGAGAGCATCGGATACAGATTGCTGCAATGATGCAGCGGCTTAAGCATGCCGAGGGTGAATCTCGTTTGATCAGCCGTTGCGACGTCATGGAACAACTGCAAACGATGATCGAAAAGGTTTCGCCAACGGACTCGGCTGTTTTGATTCGTGGCGAAACTGGGACGGGGAAGGAGTTGGTCGCTCGTGGTATCCATGAGCTTTCGTTGCGCAGCCAGAGCTCCATGGTTCCCATCAATTGTGGAGCGCTCCCAGAGCACCTTATTGAGAGTGAGCTCTTTGGGCATGTGAAAGGTGCATTCACGGGTGCTGACGCCAATCGAGTTGGAATGTTTGAGCTTGCCGATGGAGGAACGCTCTTTCTCGATGAAATCGGTGAGCTGCCACTGGCCATGCAGGCGAAGCTGCTACGAGTGTTGGAAACTGGCGACATCCGACCCTTGGGTTCGACGTCAACCAAACACGTTGACGTGAGGGTGGTTTGTGCCACCCACCGAGACCTTGAGAAGATGGTCGAAGACGGTGAGTTCCGAGAGGACTTGATGTTTCGAATTAATACCTTCGAAGTGAGCGTGCCTCCCCTCAGAGATCGGCTCGAAGATATCGATGTTCTATCTCGCCACTTAATTCGTCGTCATCGCAGCGATGGTGACGACGCTCACCTGATAACCGGAGACGCTGTTGAGCTATTGAAAACACATAGCTGGCCGGGCAATGTACGAGAGCTGGCGAATGTGATAGAGCACGCGGCCATCCTTTGCGATCAACTCCCGATAGATGTCGAAAACTTACCAACGCACTTCAATCGTCGGCGGCTCAGGAAAGAAGTTGCTGACGCTACACCAAAGAGCCTTAAGGAACTAGAGCAGGAGGCGATCGAGTCGGCGATGACAAGGCACGATGGCAACAAGCCAGCCGTGGCTGCTGAATTGGGGATTAGCCTCAAAACGCTTTACAACAAGATCAACGCTGGCCAAGCGAAGGGCGAAGCGGCTTAGCGGCTGATGCTCGAGTGAGAGCGCGGGGCGTTCAAGTCACTTGAATGCTCGCGGTGAAATTTACTTCGCCGAAATTGTTTTAATCAGTTCAGCGGCGAGCTCTGTTGGACGTTTGCGATGAGGGTTATGTCCCCAGGCGAAAACGCGTGCCTCGAGACCCTGTTGCTTTGCACGTGTGAGGTACATGAATCGCGAGTCGTGCTCGGCAGGTTTTCCGTCAGCGAACAACCAGAACTGTCCTTTCACTGAGCTTGCCCCATCGTCTTGCAGTTTGATCGGATCAAGAAGAGTGGCAAGCGGATGCGGCGTATCTCGAATCGTTTCATTGGGCCAGGTAACGGGGAGGAAGTAACCTTCGCCTTTCTGGGCTGCTAGCTTCTCGGCTTCCAATTTGCGTTCCGGATGATGGGAGAAGAAAGACTCTCCGTCATTTAGCAAGTGCGAATCGAGATAGAACACCTGATCAATGAGTTGGGGTAAGCGATCAACCACACCTCTTACAACGGCTCCACCATACGAATGGCCGATGATGATGACGTTATCGAGGCCCTCAAATTCAATGACGTTCATCACATCTTTGATGTGAGTCTCAAGTTTGATGTCGCGAGACAAGAGGTGCTGCTTGGGCCCGAGTCCCGTCAAGGATACTCGGGTGACCGGGTGGCTTGTCTCCGATTCGATCTCTTGTTCGACTGACTTCCAATGGTGAGATCCTCCCCAGGCGCCGTGAACGATGACGATGGGATTCGAAGGCTCAACAGACCAACTTGCGGTGCTGATGAAGGCAATCGAAAGTAGGGCGAATGCGGCGCTTCGAAACATCTTTGCTGACTTATCGCGAAATGAAAACGCGATATTCTAGCTCGTCAGACATTGCGTCGTGCGAATTGGCAGCGATTAAGGCGCCGTAGAGAGGCAATCGGTGAAGTAGCGTTCCGCGTAGGTCTAGTCGCCTATTGATCGTGCCTCGGCTTGACGCAGCAGTTCGACGAGTTTTTGGATTTGGTCGACGGGAAGTTCCTCGGCTCGGGTGTTTGCGCCGTGGCCCGCCGCATTGAGGACCGTGTCAACATCGTCTTTTTCCAAACGCCCCTTCATCGCGCTGATTACAACGCTGCGAAGGAACTTGCGACGATGAAAGAAGAGAGCGCGGACCGTCTTGTGAAAGTACTCCAGATCCGGAATGGCCGATCGCCAATCCGTACGATGGTCTAAACGAAGGATCGCGGAGGTCACCTTCGGTCGGGGCCAAAAAACCGTCGGCGGCAGGGTGCGAACCAGTTCAGTCTCGCACAGTGATTGGATCCAAACTGAAAGTGCGCCGTAGTCCTTCGAACGCGGCGCCGCACAAATACGATCAGCGAGTTCTTTTTGGATCGTAACCACCATGCGATCTGGTGGTGGTGATTCGAGAAGTAGGTTGCTGATGATTGGTGTTGCGATGTTGTATGGTAAATTGGCGACCAGCATGAACCGACCCTTTTCACCTAGTCGATCTTTAGCGTCGCGAACGTTCTCCATGATTTCGCCGCGCAGCGAATTCTTGTTCCTTAGTGCGTCACCGTGAATTCGTTTGACGTTCACCCGACCGGCGAGTTCTTGCCCTGAAAGCTCAAAAAGGTTGTTGTCGATCTCAACGGTGAGCACTGCGCCCGCGGCATCGGAGAGTCTTGTGGTCAACGATCCAACGCCCGTGCCAATCTCAAGTGCGATGTCGTCCTTAGTGAGTTCCGCTGATGAAGCGATCAAGTCGACTAGATTCAAGTCGATCAGAAAGTTCTGGCCGAATCGCGAGAGAGGTCGAAGGCCCGCCTCCCCCAAACGTTTTGACAGATAGCTTGCCGTTTGGCGTTCGCTCATCCTTGATGGAACTCCAGCGAACGCTGGACATACTTGGCCAGAACGTCGGTCTCGAGGTTGACGACATCTCCAACCTTTCGACGTCCAAGCGTGGTGACTTCCAAGGTGTGGGGGATTAAGGCGACCGAAAAGGAATCGTCATCAGCATCAACCACGGTGAGAGAGATTCCATCCACGGCGATGCTTCCCTTTGAAGCGACTTGGGAACTATGTGATCGCGGAATCGAAAATCGCAGGTTCGCCCAGGGCGGGTCTTCTTTTCGTTCGATCAATTCGCCTAGGCAGTCGACGTGACCAGTCACGTAGTGGCCGCCAAGGCGATCTCCGGCCTTGAGCGATCGTTCTAGATTCACAACGTCGCCCTGCGCGAGCCGACCGAGGTTGGTTCGCGATAGCGTCTCCTCACCGGCCTCAAAATCGAGGATGGCGCCTTCGACGGCGACCACCGTCAAGCAGCAACCATTGATACAAATACTATCGCCCAAATTAGCATCTTCAGATGCCAGCTTGGATTCGATGCGGAGGCGAACGCCGGGTGGATCTTGCACGATCTCCCGAAGGTTGCCAAGCGTTTCGACCAGTCCAGTGAACAATGTAATGGTGAGCCTGTGTAAAGAATCAGTTCTGTCCAATGAAATTATCCAACGTTTCCGGCTACCGCACAATCGGCCCCTTACGCGATCGGGTGCCCATCGACACAATGCCGCCGAACTAGATCGATTCCTCAAAATACCGCCCAAACATGACTCAGATCGAAGCGATTCACGCACGTCAAATTCTCGATAGCCGCGGCAACCCGACTGTCGAATGCGAAGTGATGTTGATGGATGGAGCCCATGGTCGTGCCGCCGTGCCCAGTGGTGCAAGCACGGGGGTGCACGAGGCTTGGGAACTTCGCGATGGTGACAAGTCGGTTTACATGGGCAAGGGAGTCCTGACGGCCGTTGACAACGTCAACAACAAGATCGCTCCTGAGCTCGAAGGGATGGACGGGCTCGATCAGGCGGCAGTGGATGCGGCGATGAATGCCCTCGATGGCTCAGCCAACAAAAAGAATCTCGGTGCCAACGCCATCTTGGGCGTCTCGCTTGCAACGGCTCGCGCAGCTGCTGAGTCAACCGGCCAAGAGCTCTATCGATATCTTGGTGGCGCCGGTGCTCGGCTTTTGCCCGCACCCATGATGAACATCATCAATGGAGGAGAGCATGCCGACAACAACGTCGACGTTCAAGAATTCATGGTCATGCCGCTTGGCTTCGAACGCTTTAGCGACGCCCTTCGTGCCGGGACCGAGATCTTCCACAACCTCAAAAAGGTGCTGTCTGAAAAGGGCTTGAACACCGCGGTTGGCGACGAAGGCGGATTCGCACCTGATTTGAAGAGCAACCAGGAAGCTCTGGACGTCATCATGACCGCCATCGATAAGGCGGGTTACAAAGCGGGCGAACAGATTTGGATCGCTTTGGATGTTGCTTCAACTGAGTTCTATGATGATTCCACGAAGAAGTACTCGATCGATGGCAAGCAACTCTCTGGCGATGAGATGGTGGACTTCCTCGCTTCCTGGTGTAGCCAATATCCCATTTGCAGCATCGAAGATGGTTGCTCCGAAGATGATTGGGAGACCTGGAAGACACTCACCGACAAGATCGGTGATAAGGTCCAGCTCGTTGGAGATGACTTATTCGTCACGAACGTTGAGCGTCTTGCTCGGGGCATCGACGAGGGAATCGGCAACTCGATCCTGATCAAAGTGAATCAGATCGGAACGCTTTCAGAGACGATTGACGCTATTCAGCTAGCTCACCAAAACAACTACACGTCGATTAGCTCGCACCGAAGTGGCGAGACTGAGGATTCGACTATTGCTGATCTCGCCGTCGGGTTGTCTACCGGACAAATCAAAACGGGTTCAGCCAGCCGAAGTGATCGCATGGCAAAGTACAACCAGCTGCTTCGCATCGAAGAGATGCTGGGCGACACGGCTCGCTATGGCGGGCCGCTCTTCATCAAGCGAATGAGCTAGTTCTTCGCAAAGCCGAGAAGAGTCAACGTAGCGGGTGACGCCTGGTTTCCATTATTGAGTCTGAACCGAGGCGGAATCCGCTACATCCGAGTTATCACCAGTTGAACTCTGCACCGACGTAGCCACCATGCAAGATGTAGCTGTCGTTGGCATCGAGGTGGTAAAGGTCAGCTACGCTGGCGTAGTTGTTGGGGATCGAATCGACGGCAACAGCAACGCCAGAGACGCCGATGAGTCGATAACCACCGCGAATCGTCCAAGCGTTGGTGATGCGATAACCGAGTCCCAGGTCGAGCTCGCCCAGCGTCGCCAGCGAAGTGTCTTCCGCATAGACGTTGATTACATCGCCGGTCGCACCCGTCAGATAGGCGTCACCGTTGTCGTTGCCAACGCGATGGCGTAACTCAGCTCGGTTTCCGTAAATACCAAACTTACCGCCAATGTTCAGGTCCAAGCGACCGCCAAGGCAATAGGTTAGGCGTCCGCCAAACTGGTATCCAAACAAGTTGTTCTCGGTTTGGACGCTATCGTAGATATCACCGCCTTGATACCCAGCGGTACCGTCGACGTTGTAGGCGAATTCAAGATCATCTTGAACCTGGAACCAACGGAAGCCGTGGCTGGTCATCACCCGGACTCGGCCTGAGCACGACCTTACGAGCGGCCCGGCAGCACCGCCGTAACCACGCAGGAGTCCATGGGTCGCTGAGGTCAGCCCAAGGGCACCTGGAGCTCCGTGATAGTGCGTTCCACAGCCGGCATAACTAGCTCGCTGAGCCCCCATCAAACCGAAGCTGAAGAGGTTCGCTTCGATGCCCTGAAAGCGAAGGTTTCTGGTTAAGCGAACGTTCGTTGCACCAGCGTAGTTGGCATTGGCACCACCGGCACCATCCGTGCCGTCGATGGCGTTGTAAATTGTGTCGACGTTCACACCATCAACGGGAGCGCTGATGTCCCGGTAGTGAGGCATTGCGGCACGAATGGTGCCTGCCGCTCCGGTAGCGAGGAACTGCTCCGAGCTAGGATTCCAGTTGAAGTAGGTGACGCCAAAGCCGTACTTGCCGCATCCGAAATAGCGACCAAAGGTTGCGTCAAAACCGAGTGAAGCGTCGGGGCTCACAGCGGTCGTTCGCAAGCCGAGCCCGTTCTCAACCAAGCGGCCTTTACCTTCCTCGAGGTCAAAGAAGAGTAGGTTTGCACCGGCGAACCAAGGATAAAGCTCAGGCCTTACGTCAGCTCCGCAGCCACCTGAATAGCATCCGCTTGAACCAGCTTCCCAAGGTCCCGACATGGCGGATTGGTAAGCGTTGACGCCCACCGGGCCGCAGTTTCCTCCGCAACCCGCTCCAGTCGGAGCGGGAGAACTGTAAACGGGGGTGCCGTAGGCATGCCCGCCACTGACACTCGGCGCCACCATTGGCTGGCCGTGCATCGACGTGTGGCTGGTGGCAACCGGAGCGTTGTAGACCGGTGAAGCGGGCGTATGTGCTCCGGACGTTGGCGCGACGACCGAAGATCCATAGCCCGGAGTCGGGGCTGAGCTACTTTGGGTTCCGTACTGAATCGATGGGCCCGATGCGGCGGGGCTGCTGCCGATTGACTGTCCCGAACCCTGGTCCAAATCGTATCCCGAGGGGCCGGAATATGGCTCACGCTTGGGGGCTGCGGGGGCTGGAGCGGGTAGGTCTTGAACGTCCGAGAATGAACGGGTCGGCCGATCGATCTCTGGACCTGCGAGAAGGCTATCCGAACCAGAGAGTAAGCTGTCTGACTCCGATGCATCCTCTTCCGCCATCGCTTCGTCGAGGATAGGCCGGAAATTATTCCATCGTGAGGGCGAGCTATATCGATTTTCGCCAAAACTGGGGGAGACGGCCGAGGCGAGGATAGCCAAAGCCAAAGCAGAGCGACGGATAGAACGTTTCGACATTGTCTTACTTCCTTGCATAACGCGATCGGTATGCAATGGGATTCGGACTGACACCCACTTATGCAACGACCAAACGCGATGCTGGGGGCGAACTTCTTATCGTGGCCACAGTATGGCCCACATATCGATTTCGATCGGACCTTCCGTCAGCGATTGGCTGACCAATCCAAACCAAACAAGCGTCAAAGTCATTTGGCTTTGGAACAGTCGAAAGGCATGGGTAAGGAGCATTGTCAGCCAACCCAATTTCTCTATGGTTTGCGGAACTCGATCTTTGTGAACCGCGGAATGATTTCCCCCTCCGAACTCGGATTACCCGAAAATCTTGACTGGAACCGGCAGCATTTGCT
>JBCCKZ010000133.1:0-10673 GCA_039027135.1 Planctomycetota bacterium | reverse complement strand
CCGGCTTATGTCATCTTTCCTCAGTGCCCCGAAGGCGAGACCTGGTCCGATGCAACTTGGAACAATGAATCCGGCGAGGGATCCTTCAAAGACTCACCAGGTGTCCCGCTAACGCAGGCACTTAATCTGGTCGAAAAGATCGCGTCGACTGAGCCGGTGGATCCGAGTCGTCTTTATGTGGCCGGCTTATCGATGGGCGGTTTGGGGACTTGGTATGCCGCGGCTGGTCAATCACCTAGATTCGCGGCGGCGATCGCCGTTTGCGGCGGTGGTGATCCCTCCTGGGCTTCGAGATACGCGGGGGTTCCGCTCTGGGCCATCCATGGGGGAGCTGACCCGGTCGTATTGCCGAGTCGCAGCCGCGAGATGGTGATTGCTTTGACACAGGCCGGGCATCACCCTGAAATTCGATACAGCGAGTATCCCGGTGTTGGTCACGACAGTTGGACGGCGGCCTTTTCGGATGATGAGACCTTCCGTTGGCTATTCTCTCAAAGCCGATAGCCGTTCCCGAGTGGAAGTCGCCGGCTTCTATCTGGCTAGCGTGGCCAAATCAATCGGAGACGTGGCCCGGAACTAATCCTGCCGGTCGTCCGCGAATCGAATCGGTGCGAGACGATTACGTCGCGCTTATCAATCAGATTTCGAAGTCGACATTCGTTGAATTGATTGTCGATCCCACGCACGAATCCGTTGCCAGAGACCGACTGCGCGATTGCCCGGGTGTTCGCATTCATGTCATTGAGCACAACGACGTATGGATCCGTGATTTCGGCCCAAGTTTTGTACGCGATGATGTCAATGGAAAGCTCAACGCAATCTCGTGGCGGTACAACGCATGGGGTGGAAAGTATCCGCCATGGGAGAACGATGATCGGCTGGCCGAGTACATGGCTGATCATGCTGACGTGATTTGTGTGCAAAGTGATCTTTGTCTGGAAGGTGGCGCGATCGAGATCGATGGTCGGGGACGCATGATCACGACGCCGTCATGTCTCATCACGGAGACAAGGAATCCAGGCTGGACGAAGGCGAGAATCGCTCGCGAGTTCCACTCAAGGCTCGGCGTTGAAGAAATCGTTTGGATGGACGGAGGTGGCTTGATCGGGGATGACACCGATGGCCATGTCGATCAATTGGCTCGATTCATCAATCCTGAGGTTGTCGTTGTGGCGACGGCTGACGAACATGACGACAATCATGGCCAACTGAGGCAGAACCAGCTTCAGCTCGAACTTTGGGGAGGTCAAACGATGCCTCGTATTGATGTTCACGCTTTGCGCATTCCGCCTCCGAGGTTCATCGATGACCAACGTGTACCGGAGAGCTATTGCAATTTTGTTCGTCTGGGGCTCGATCGAATCATGATGCCGACGTTTGATGCGGAAACCGATGAACCGGCGAGACGGACGCTTGAAAGACTCTCAGGTTGCACCGTGGAGACTTTTGACTGTCGCAACTTGGTTTGGGGGCTCGGTTCCCTACACTGTTGCACTCGGGAACAGCCACTTGCCTGACGACCGCAAAGAATCTTGTGATAAGCGGTTGACGGAGGCGCACGACGCCTCGAGTACCGAGAGAGAATACCTGCAATTGGTCGTGATGTGGAATTGACAATGCAACCCAACGAGATGAAGCCAGCGGCTGACGCGATTACCAAGGTAGATTCGCGACTCAATGATCAGACGCCATTTGCTTGGATCATCCTCGGAAGTGGTTTGGGTGGATTGGCGGACGCTATCGAGTCGCCTGTCTCGATCCCCTACGAGTCGATACCTGGTTTGGTCAAAGCAACCGCTGGCGGACACGCGGGGCGATTGATTCTGGGGGAGTTTGCCGGACGTTATGTAGCCGCCATGGCGGGTCGATTTCATCGGTACGAAGGATGGTCCGTCCAGCAATTGACAGCTCCGGTGCGTCTAGCTGCAGAGATTGGTTGCGAACGACTGATCGTTTCAAACGCGGCCGGAGGTCTTTCACCAAAGTTTCGCGTCGGTGACCTGATGCTGATCGAGGATCACGTCAATTGGATTGGTGATCTACCGATCGAATCAACTTCCACCGCACCCAAGGCTTCGTACCGTTTCGGTAGTGAAGCCCCGTTTTATGATCGATCAATGATGGAAGCGGCTCAGAGTACTGCGATGGCATCGGGATTTTCGCTTGCAAAAGGTACCTACTTGGCAACCTTGGGACCAACTTACGAGACACGTGCCGAGTATCGGATGATGCGAAAGCTCGGTGCAGATGCCGTTGGTATGAGCACTGTTCCCGAAGCCCTCATGGGTAGGCGTTTGGGGATGCGTGTGATGGCGATCAGCATGATAAGCAATGTAGCTGATCCCGATCGGCCGGTCGTCGCAGATCATTCCGAGGTGGTGGCTGCAGGCAAGGAGGCGTCGGGTCGTATGGAAACTGTTGTTCGTGGTATTTTGAGTTGAAAGTTCCCTGCAGGAATCGGCACCGCGGAATTCGCAGAGACGATCGTTTGGTATAGCAATCAGCCGACCGTCTCCGAGACTTCCGCATTGGTCAACTTCACTAACGCTGAGTTTCTCCTCATGACCTCTCATCCCTGGCTCGCTGACCGAACTGCATCTTTCGATGCCTCGGGTATTCGCAAGGTCTTTGATTTGGCGGCAAAGCTCGATAACCCAATCAATCTCTCAATAGGGCAGCCGCATTTTGATGTTCCGCAGTCCGTTAAAGACGCGGCGATCGAAGCGATACACGAGGGAAAGAATGCCTACTCTCCCACCCAAGGAATCGCCCCACTTCGCCAATCTTTGCTGGATGAAGTCCAAGCTGAGTTCGGGCACGAGGATCGAGATGTCTTTGTTTGCAGCGGTACCAGTGGAGGCTTGGCACTGGCGATGCTTGCCATGGTCAATCCAGGTGACGAGGTCATCTTCCTAGATCCATACTTCGTCATGTATCCGGCACTCATCGAAATGTGTGGCGGCGTTTCGGTGAAGGTAAATTCCTATCCAAGCTTTGACCTCGATCCCTCGGCGATCGAAGCCGCGATGACCGGCCGCACCAAGATGGTCATTGTCAACTCACCCGGAAACCCGACTGGTGTCGTCGCTACACCTCAGGCTCTTCGCGAGGTTGCGGAATTGTGTGAGCGGAAAGGCGTCGCGTTGATCAGTGATGAAATCTATAGCCGGTTTGTTTACGACGCTCCTTTTGATTCGCCCGCTCGTCGCAACGAAAGCACTATTGTCATCGATGGATTTAGCAAATCGCATGCGATGACGGGTTGGAGAGTGGGCTATGTTCACGGACCAACAGAAGTGATTCAAACGATGCTGAAGCTCCAGCAATATTCTTTTGTCTGCTCTCCGCAGCCTGCACAGTGGGGAGCCCTGCAAGCGATGCAGGTCAACTTGGACCAGCATATCGCGGACTATCGAAGGAAACGAGACTTGATCGTCGAAGGGCTTGCATCTCACTTTGAGCTGGCCGTTCCTGGTGGGGCTTTCTATGTGTTTCCTAAAGCGCCAGACGATCGCGGTGGGGAGGCCTTCGTGCACGAAGCGATCGAGCGTGGTTTGCTGATCATACCTGGCAAGATTTTCAGCGATGCGGACACGCACTTTAGGGTCAGCTTCGCTGCGACTGATGAGACGATCCATCGAGGTATCGAAGTGCTGCAGCAGCTCAGTCAGTAACGGCTTGACCTGTCGAGAGTAGCGGATGTTCCCGGGCTTCCGGGGGGCCGTTGGCGAGATACCGATTCGAGCGATGAAACGGCCCCGTAGGCTACAGTTCGACGAAGCGGTATGGTGCAGAAGAGATTTTCCTCCAACACCAACAGCGAAATCCAGTAAAGGAATTCTTTCATGGCCTACGACTTACCGGCCCTGCCATATGACTACACCGCGCTCGAGCCAAGTATCGATGCCCGGACGATGGAAATTCACCACACCAAGCACCACCAGGCCTACATCACCAAGGTGAATGCGGCTATCGAAGGAACAGGGTTGGAATCGAAGTCCATCGAGGATCTGGTCTCTGACCTTGGCTCCGTTCCCGCCGAAAAGCAGGGCGCCGTACGAAATAATGGAGGCGGACACGCCAATCACTCGCTTTTCTGGACGGTCATGGGGCCTGGTGCGGGTGGAAATCCTTCGGGCGAGTTGGCTGCGGCGATTGATGCAGCCTGCGGATCTTTTGACGCCATGAAGGAGCAATTTGCCAACGCAGCGGCAACACGATTCGGAAGCGGCTGGGCCTGGCTTTATGTTGAAGGCGGTGCCGTCAAGGTAGGTTCGACAGCCAACCAAGACAGCCCGCTCATGGGCGAGGCCGTCGCTGGAATCTCTGGCACTCCCATTCTTGGATTGGACGTCTGGGAACACGCCTACTACCTCAACTATCAGAACCGCCGACCAGACTACATTTCCGCGTTCTGGGACGTGGTGAACTGGGATGCTGTTGCTGAGCGTTTCGCCGCAGCCAAATAGCATCGGGTTTCACGCCCAAATCTGACGTTGGTAAAGCGCCTAACCGGCACTCCTTTACAGGTGTGCCGGTTTTTTCGTTTATCGAGACCGATCCATTGACCGGGGTTGTTCAAGCTGTGACGGATGTTCGGACGATAAGCATCCCACGGACCCGGTTGAGTCGCCAATTACCACGATTGGCCAGCATCGACGCTGGCATTTGCCGTCATGAAGACATCCAAGAAAAAACTCCTCGCTGCACTTCTCGCGGGTTTCTGCCTTAGCCACTCGGGTTCGGCCGGTGCGGCTGACTCGCTGCTGACGAGCGTTAGTCAGGCATGTCACACCGATTCTTGCGGTGAAATGGCAGCGTGTGAGTGCATGGATAGCTGCGAAACCGGATGCGGCTCCGCATCGGGAGGGGTCTGCTCGGATGGTTTCCTTTTTGATTGCGATCTAGGCGATCCCATTTCGCTTCTGGGTGACTGTTGCGATTGGTCAGCCGGCGGCTGGGTTCAAATGGGTTACCACGACCAAAACTTACCGCTCTTCAATAGTCGCAAAAACGATTACCAGCTACATCAAGCCTGGTTCTACTTTGAGAACGTTGCTGACGGGTCTGAAGGATTCGATTGGGGTGGCCGGGTTGATTACGTCTACGGTACCGACTCACAAGACACTCAAGCTTTCGGTATTGCCAATACGCATTGGGATAATCAATGGGACAACGGCCCCGACTATGGTCACGCCTTGCCTCAGGTATACGGCGAAGCAGCCTACGGCGATTTTTCAGTCAAAGCGGGGCACTTCTACACCATCATTGGTTACGAAGTTGTCACCGCACCGGACAACTTTTTCTACTCGCATGCTTACACCATGTACAACAGCGAGCCTTTCACCCACACGGGAGTCCTTGGGACATACAACCATAGTGAGGATGTCACCGTTTATGGTGGGTACGTGCTGGGCTGGGATAGTGGCTTTGAGGACAATGGTGACGCTTTCTTGGGTGGTAGCAGCGTTCAGCTAACCGAGGATGTCAACCTCACCAACACCATCGTCGCGGGGCGATTCGCAGACAACAGTGGTGGTGACGAGCGAGGCATCATGAATTCATTGGTTGCCAGCGTTCAGCTGACTGAGAAAACAAGTTGGATCATCCAGAACGACTTACTCGACACCGAAGATCGAAATGGGCAGAACGTTCGCGAGACGTTTGGTGTGAACCAATATCTCGTTCACGAGCTCAGTGATTGCGTTTCGATAGGCACTCGGTTCGAATGGTGGGAGGTTGAAGCGGATAGCCCAGGCCTATTCGGCGACAATGCAACAGCTGCGGCTGGAACGTTGGCGGGTGACTTCGACGTTTATGCCATCACTCTCGGTATGAATTTGAAACCGCACGCCAATGTAATCATTCGACCGGAAATCCGTTGGGACTGGGTGTTCGGTGATTCGGGTGAGCTTGTCGCAGCCGACTTCTCACTTCTCGACCAACCATTCGACGACGATCAGACGACGTTTGGAATTGATTCGATCATCCTGTTCTGATTCGGAAATAACGTCGGTCCAGAGTCACTTGATTTTTTCCTTCCGTGATCGTTGTCGGAACAAATCTGATGATCGGATAACGCGACTTTTTTGTCAGTCTCGTTGCCCGGCCCCTCCATTCGCTTGGCGTGTATTCGGGTCACGGCTCACGTTGGAATTGCTCTGTGTAGAGAACAATGCTCGAGCGAGAAGAGAGTCGAAGCTCTCTGCGCAACCTAATGCATGAGAGCGAGTCGTTCGTAAGCTTCGCGGTACTTGGCGGCCGTCTGCTCGGCGATTTCAGCTGGCAGTGCAGGTGGATCGGATTGCTTATCCCAACCGCACTGGGATAACCACTCGCGGACAAACTGCTTATCAAACGATGGTTGTGCCTGACCTGGCTGGTAGACGTCAGCGGCCCAGAATCGAGAGCTATCGGGAGTGAGTACCTCATCAATGAGGATGATACGATCTTCGATGAGTCCAAATTCAAACTTGGTATCAGCGATCATGATCCCTCGCCGTGCCGCAAGCTCTCTGGCGAACTGATAGATCATCAAGCTCTTGTCGCGAAGCTCGCGAGCCAGTTCCGGGCCAATTGTGTCGGCCATGTAGTCAAATGAAACGTTCTCGTCGTGTCCTTCTTCTGCTTTGGTAGCCGGTGTGAAAATAGGACTTGGCAATTGATCGCACTGACGCAGACCTTCCGGGAGCTCGTTGCCGCAGATGGCACCTGTCGATTGATACTCTCGCAATCCGCTACCCTCGAGATAACCTCGAACCACGCATTCGAAGGGGATAACTTTCGCTTTGCGCGTAAACATCGTGCGACCGATGAGCGGTGATGCGTCGATCTTGTCAGCGATTGTCGCTGGAATATCGCGGCCGAGCCAATGGTGATCAACGGGTAACTGTTCAAACCAGAACTCACTCATCTCCGTTAATAGTTGGCCCTTACCCGGAATACCAGTAGGCAGAATGAAGTCAAACGCACTGATGCGATCTGTGCTGACTATCATCAACCGGTCACCCAAGTCATAGACATCGCGGACCTTCCCACGTTGGACAGGGCCAGCGAATTCGCTGGGTAACGCCGATTGGAGATCGGTGCGGACAAGACAGCCATGGTCGTCGAAAGTGAACATGTGCTGCATGTTAGCGTTAATTTGATTGGCGAGCGACAAGACGAAAGATAAGGTTTCACACGCGAGCTCTATCTAGTCAGTATCCTGATGCTCAACGGATGTCATCTTCCAGACTGATGATCCTGAAATCCCTTCCCAAACGACTGTTTCGACCCCAAGCACCACAGCGCCATGAAGACCACTACTGCTTTCTTGTTCTCACTCGCATTTGTTTTACCGGCCGAAAGGGGTTTCGCGATCACTCCCGAAGGCGACATCGAGAAAGTGGCATCTGGCTTTGCATTCACCGAAGGCCCTGCTTTCGATCCAAGCTCAGGCCTCACCTACTTCACTGATATTCCGAATACGACGATTCATACTCTTGATGGCGACGGGAATGTGGGGGTCCTCACAAAGGATTCAAAACACGCCAATGGGTTGATGGTTCGGGATGGGAAACTGTTCGCTTGCGAAATGGATGGGCAGCTCGTTTCTTACGATCTGAAGACGGGAAAGCGAAGCGTTCTGGCCGAGCAACACGAAGGAGCCCGGTTCAACGCCTGCAATGATATGGTCCTTGATGCCTTTGGAGGGATCTATTTCACCGACCCACTATTCCGAGCTCCGTTGCCGCTTCCCCAGGGGGCGCAAGCGGTTTACTACCTTTCTTCTTCGGGTGACGTGAAAAGGCTGACTGGCGATCTTCCTGCACCCAATGGCATCGCGTTATCGCCGGATGGAAAAACACTTTACGTTGCCCCCAGCAAGTCATCGACAATGCTTGCATGCCAGGTCCAAGGACCTGGCAACATTGGTGAGCCGCAGCCATTCGTGGATGTTCAACAACCTGAGGGAAAGAGCAACACCGGGGGAGACGGAATGACCGTTGATGTTGAAGGAAATCTCTATTTCACCACTCACCGAGGTGTTGAAATTGTTTCGCCCGACGGAAAGAGCCTATCGGTGATTGAGTTTCCGCAGCAGCCAGCCAATGTTACTTTCGTTGGAGCTGATCGAAAGACTTTGTTGGTCACGGCGCGGACGTCGCTTTACCAAGTTCGGATGCCGATTGCTGGATTCGCTGGACATCGGCTTCAACCATGATGCCGACCAGCGATTGAAAATCGACTTCGGGTCGCCATCCCAAACGTTCGTAGGCTTTGCTGGCATCGCCGACGAGTTCGCCGGGTTCCGAAGGCCGACAATACTTGTCGACTCGTCGATAGTAATCGCTCCAGCTGAGGCCGACTTGTTTGAATGCGGCGTCAAGGAACTCTTGGACGCTGTGTTGCTTCCCAGTGGCAAGAACGAAATCCTCCGGTGCGTCGAGTTGCAGCATGCGCCACATGGCCTCAACGTACTCGGGCGCATAACCCCAATCTCGACGGGCATTGATGTTTCCCATCGCGAGCGAAGTCTGTCTTCCTGCTGAGATAGCTGCAGCGGCGCGAGTGATTTTTCTGGTGACGAATGACTCGCCGCGTCGGGGCGATTCGTGGTTGTAGCAGATGGCGTTGACGCCAAAGACATCATAGGAATCCCTGTAAACTCGAACCATATTGGTCGCGAATGCTTTGGCGACGCCGTAGGGAGAGGTGGGGCGATAGGAGCTAGATTCGGTCTGCGGATACTTCTCAGGTCTCCCGAAAATTTCGCTGCTGCTGGCATAGAGAAAACGAGGTCTCGAGGGTAAGTCTCGGACAATCTCTAGAAGGTTAAGGGTGCCCATAGCGGTGAACTGACAGGTCGACTCCGGAATCTCAAAGCTTGTCCCCACGTGGCTCTGTCCGGCCAGGTGATAGAGCTCATCGGGTTGAGTCTTGGTCAAGATTCTCCGGATGGTGGTCAGATCCTCCAGGTCCGCATAATGCAGGAAAAGCTGCTCACCATATATCGAACGGTCCTCAAATAGTCGATCGATTCGGTGGCGAATCGTGGAGCTGGATCGTCGAACTAGGCCGTGAATGATGTAGCCCTTGCCGAGAAGCAGCTCGGTTAAATAGGAGCCGTCTTGACCAGTGATTCCGGTTATCAACGCGACCTTTTTCGGTGAGTCGCCAGATGGCATCGATGCACCCACCGCTAGATTAATTCCATCTGGCAATCGTCGAGCTTGACGCTCACGCCCTGATTCATGAATCGAACTTCAACGATCAGGTGAGTTTCCTGGGTTCGCTGAACCACAGTACCTTCGTAGCCGTTGAAGGAACCACCTCGAACTCGAACCCTTTGACCGGGTTGAATCCGAGCCTCCACACTCAGTGGAACTTCCTGAGCAATCAATGACTGAATTTGACGAAGGTCTTCGACCAGTTCTTCGCAGTCGAGGATGGGGGTCGCACGCAGAACTTGGCCGGTGCAGACCGCGCGGTGCCTCGCCTCTTCGTCACCGCAAAGGAAAACATAGTGCACGAAAAGAGGAATGTAGCTCGTCCTGACTCGCCCCGCCGGTGACTTGGTTCGGTGGGGAATCACCGGGGCGTAGTGAGCGATTTTCTGATCCCGAAGTTCCCTTGTCAGCTTTTTCTCGGCACGACTACGGGTGTAGAGAAACCACCAAGGATTTGACGCAGCGTCGTCGCCTAGCAAATCTTCGGGAAAGATGTCTGGTTCTTTAGCGAGAATCGGCATGTCGGTATGGGTTGAGGTAGCGGGACCTGAGCATACTGCTACGCTGGCTCACCGCCCATAGCAATGATCGTCTGCGGAGCGATGATCACTTCGATAGAAGGAATCCCAATTTGATGGCAAAAGCGTGATGCCAGAACAACCTCTCGACCCAAGCCAAGTTGACAACGATTTTCCATCAGAAGGTCGCTTGGCAGCCGTTGATTTCGGCTCGGTCAGGATTGGTGTCGCGATTTGCGATCCCGATCGTATTCTTAGCAGTCCTCTGACCGTAATTCCGGCGGATGAGTGGGAGCTCAACCCCGAGGCGTTCCGCCAACTTGCCGAAGACGAATCAATCAAGGCATGGATTGTCGGCCTGCCCATCCACTTGGATGGAGGCGAAAGCGATAGTAGTCAGGAAGCACGACGATTCGCTGGCTGGCTTTCAGTCGCCACTGATCTACCGGTCCGACTCTTCGACGAACGATTCACCACTGTCGAGGCTGGAGCCAAGTTCCTGGGAACGGGGATGACCTCAAAGAAGCGAAAGAAACGCATCGATGCCGTCGCCGCCCTGGTGCTTCTCGAATCCTTTCTCGAAGCGTGGAGATTCGGTGCTGAAATACCGGGTCAGGCAGCGATCGTCGACAGGTCGAGCTTCGAAATCAGCTCTGCGAATCGATCTTCAGCGTCTCGTCGACGTTGAATACGTTCTGACACACTCCACGAGCTTCGGATTTCCATTACCCGTCGGAGGATCTCGGTATCGGCTGGAAGCGTCTCATTCTGAGTCGCGTTTTCAGTTTTGCAGCAATTTTCGATGGTCGCAGTCATGGTGTTTCCATTCAAGAAAAGTGAAAGGCGAAGGGATTTCTGTTTCACCGTGAATCAGAAAGTCACAATCGTCAGGTCTCCTGACCCCATTGCGTAAGTAGAGCATCCGATGTGCCAAAATATGCAT
>JBCCKZ010000132.1:0-10779 GCA_039027135.1 Planctomycetota bacterium | reverse complement strand
GCTCGATCAGCAAGTCACACCGCTACCATCCAATTTGCAGATTGGGCCTGGAGGAGACCTACCTCAGCCTAGCAATCCACGGCGACTCTTCAGAGTTTATGCCGAACAAAGACTCGGATCCTACGCAAGTACTTCTTTGACGACGCGGCCGTAGACATCGGTTAACCGGAATTCGCGGCCCGCGTAAGGGAACACAAGTTTTGTGTGATCGATCCCCAAGAGATGCAACATCGTGGCGTGAAGATCGTGCATGTGAACGCGATCGGCGACGGCGTGATACCCAAACTCGTCAGTCTCACCGAATGCGAATCCACCTTTGACGCCTCCTCCACCCAAGAGAACCGTAAAGCCCTGTGGATTGTGATCTCGCCCATCTTTGCCTTGCATGGTTGGAGTTCGCCCAAACTCACCGCCCCAAACCAACAATGTGTCTTCCCATAATCCACGCTGCTTAAGATCATCCACCAGGGCAGCAATTGGCTTATCCGTGGCCAGAGCATTCTTCGAATGTCCTGATCGAAGCTTACTGTGCTGATCCCAGACCTGCCCGCTTGAAACGGTAATGAACCTCACTCCCGATTCGGCCAAACGCCTCGCCAACAAGCAACTTCTTCCGAACTTCTCGGTGGCTTTTTCATTCATTCCATAGGCCATTTGTGTCGCCTCGGTTTCTGCTTCGAGATCGAACACCTCCGGTGCACTCGCACGCATTCGGCGAGCCAAATCGACGGCTTCGATCGCACCTTCAATCTCGCGATCAGGCCCCGAGCGCTGGCGATGCCTCTGATTGAGCTGCTGAACGAGATCGAAGACGACGTCGCTCTCCGAAGAAGACTCTTCACTGGCATTCAAATGCGGAACTTGCCCAGAGCCCGCGGAACCATTGAGTCCGACGACCGTTGCCTGGTGCATCGCCGGCAGGAATGCCGCTCCGTAATTTCGCGGCCCGCCATGAGCCGTTGCTGGACCAATCGCTAGGTGGGCCGGCAGATCAGGATGATTGCTACCCAATGCATAGCTGAGCCAGGCACCTACACTGGGGCGAACCAGATTATCGCTTCCCGTATTGATCATACCAACGGCTTGGCCATGTGATGTTCCGCGAGTGTGCATCGAACGAATGACACAAAAATCATCCATGCGTTTCGCCATGTTGGGCAGAAGACTACTAGCCCACAAACCCGAATCGCCGTGTTGCGAGAACTTCCAAGGGCTACCCAAAATCCGCAGCTTGGCGTTGAGCTGCGTCGTGTGCAGACCAAACGGCAAGTCCTCCCCATCTCGACTTTGCAACTCCGGTTTGTAATCAAATGTGTCGACCTGCGATGGCCCACCGTGCATGAATAAGAAGATCACGCGTTTAGCGCGAGGAACTCCAGGCAATCGATAGTCACCGGACTCGACCAACGAATCCGCAAAGGCAGCACGACGAGACATTGACGCACTCATTGTCGCGGCGACCGAAAGTGGGCCAGCCGACAACACAACCCGTCTCATTGAAAGATCATTCATGACTCAATCCAGATTGTGGAATTCAGTTGAAGCGAAAATTGAACGGCAGACCAAACGCCAAGCTACTTCGCCATTCAAGCCTTCAGACGTATCTGAGGGTTCTATCACCTGCCTCCAAAAATCATACTCTTGCCTTGTTGCCGAACGCGATAACAGACGTCTGTATAGCAACTCAAGGCGGTCTTCGAGTGACTTCGAATCATTCACAATCCGCTTGGCTGAAGCGTTTGCCCAAGCAATCACTGATGGATGATGCATCATGGCCAAGGGCTTACCCGGCACATTGGTGAGCGACCTGCGACCAACCAAAAGATCCGCATTCGCCACATCAAGGCTCTGCATCAAATCGGGGACGAAACCTCGAATGATCGGAAGATAGACCGAACGATAAGGCTTGTCTAAATGACTCCCTTTCACCTTATCGGATGCGCTGTTTCCGGATGCGAGTACAGGTTGATCTCGCAAAGCATCCGACCAAGCTTCAGTTCTCAGCTGGCCAGCGGCAGTGAGCATTGAATCACGAATCGATTCGGCCGTGAGGCGTTTCCGCGAGTGCCGCCACAACAGTCGGTTCTCAGGATCGACCGCTGCGGCATTCGCGTCGTAATCGCTCGATCGACGATAAGCTTTTGTCATCACTAGCCGCCGAATCATGGGCTTCAAACGCCATTTGCCTTGAATCATCTCGGCCGCGAGATGATCCAAGAGCTCGGGATGGCTGGGCGTTTCACCGCGAGTGCCAAAGTTATCAACCGTACGAACGATCCCTTCACCAAAGAGATGCTGCCAAACGCGATTGACCCAAACCCGTGCCACCAGAGGATGATCAGGATCAGTCAGCCAATCGGCAAGCTCAAGCCGCCCACTCCCTTCGAGCGATTCAAGACGAGCCGAACCAGAACCACAAACTTGCAAGAATCCTCGTGGCACTTCATCTCCCAAAGCGTGGGGTTCACCACGAATTCGGATGGCAAGATTCGCCAACTCGTCGGTTGGCCGATCCGTGGGAGCCATCGCCTCGGGAAGAGCAGGGGGCTCGTCTGACTTGAGCGTCTTGAGTTGCTTTTCGATACCCGCCAGCTGCTTCTCAACAGCGGCAAGCTGGTTTGAGATCTCTTTCCGTGCTTGATCCCTCGCTTCGGACGACTCCGGTGCATTCGATGATTCGATCACCGGCGCTCTATTAACGGGAATGAATTGAACCGCATCCGCGATGACATAGCCCTTCGTGCCTTGGTTGGCCAGCATGACCGCAGCTGATTCATCGAGTGGGAACTCTCCTAGCGTCCCCCATATCGGCTGAATATCGACACGCTGTTGATTCAAAACCGCATCGACCGTTCCATCGACGGTGTCGACACGAACTGGAACAACGGAAGCTCTCGTTCCGCCGGGAGAAAAGGCAACTCGAATCTCATAAATGCCTGGATCAAGCTCGGCTTCAAATCGAATACTTGCGTTTCCATCTCCTGCATTTCCATCATGCACGTAACCCTTACCGACGTAGTGACGGTAGATCTTCGAATCAGTCCACTTGCCCGTCTTAATCGCCTGCTGATCATCGACAACGACTCCCTCTAACTCCGCTTCAAGCTGCTCCTGCAACTTCTGGATCTCTTTCTTCTTGGCGTTGCGGCGGCTCTCGAGTTTCCTTAGTTCGGAATTATATTGCCGACGTTGTTCACGATGCTGCTCTGAAGTAGGTAGCCGCATTCGGTTGAAAGTGCTGACGTACTCCTGAGATTCGCCATTGAGTGTCATCGACGCGGCCAAGATGCCCGCCATCGCGTAGTAGTCTTCGGTGGGAATCGGATCGAACTTGTGGTCGTGACACCTTGCGCATCCCATTGTGAGCCCCATAAAACCACGCCCGATGGTGTCAACCTGCTCATCGACGACATCCAGCTCCAATTTGGCTTTATCGCGTTCACTCAGCATCTTCGTGCCCAGCATCAGAAACGTCGTTGCAACGACATTGTTGTAGCGTTCGGAGTCGGTTTTGGCCGGCAATAAATCGCCTGCAACCTGCATCCTGATCATGCGATCAAATGGCGTATCGGCATTGAATGCTTCGATCAGCCAGTCTCGATATCGATAAGCTTCGTGATACGTTGCATTGAAATCACTCCCATTGCTGTCCGCATACCGCGCCACATCCATCCAGTGTCGAGCCCAGTGTTGACCAAACTCAGGTGCAGACAACAGTTCGTTCACGATCTGTGAGTAAGACTCCTCGCTTGGATCCGATTCAAAACGTCGCTGAAGTGCCAACGAAGGCGGAAGTCCGGTCAGGTCATAGCAAAGACGACGAAGAAGAATGTCAGGTCTTGTCAACGAAGACGATGTGATGCCAGCACTGGCCAAACGGTCGTCAATACAAACATCGATCCAATCTTCTTCGAGGTGGCTTGGCGGGGTCTTGAAAACTTGCAGCTCAATGGGCTTGAACGACCAAAATTCTTTGCCTGCTTCAATATCAATACGATGCCCCTTGCGACGATCAATCGAATCAGACTCTCGCGGATCAAACGCACCATCACGAATCCACTTCTCGAAGTCCGCGATCGTTTCATCCGGCAAGCGACCATCTGGTGGCATTTCGGTGGACTCATATCGCATTGCCGAGACCAGCAAGCTTGCTTCCACATTGCCGGGAACAATAGCGGGCCCACTATCGCCGCCATCCATCATTCCATTAGATGAATCCAGCCAGAGCGAACCTCCCGCCTCGTCAGTTTCCTCGATCGCGTGACACTCGTAGCAATGCTCAATGAGCACCGGTCGAATTTTGGATTCGAAGAAAGCTAGACGTTCATCAGCCTCGCTGGAATTTGCGAGTAGCAGTGGAATGCAAAACGCGAAAACCCACCGCATGCCAGAGACTCAGATGCGATCGTCCATTTCGACGGTCTCCATGACCTTTGTGTTCCTTTCGATCGCAACGACGGTCGTTCGTTGTCGCAAACCGTCTCGAGTCTCAGCCGTCACGGGAAGAACCTGCCGCTTATCGGGAAGCTCTAACCGAACGGTAAATGAACCATCGGATTGCAACTTTACCGGCCGGCCAGCAACCTGAACCGTGGCATCCGTGATCGTACGTCCGAAAACGATCAACTCCGCATCCACTTCAAACGGAAGCTTGTTTTGACGAAGCAGCGACGGCTCGTTAATGGTAGAGCCCTGGTTGCCCTTAAGAGGCATCGGACGTTTGAGCCGCTCTTCGAAGACATCACGCAAGTCGCTCCCGTCGTCCTCGTAACCTCCGCTTAGCGAATAAATACGTTCGTAGTCTTCGGCGATATCACCCCAGTGCTCATCGATCCGTTCACAGTCACCGGGCTTTGGTGTTTCAACAATGTTGCTTCGGCAAAGCGTGTAGAACTGACCGTCGGCCGACGCGTAACCGATGACCACCCTGAAACGAGTCGGAGGATCATCGACATCGATGTACCAATTGTTCACGCCACCATGAATCTTGATTTCTCTGGCGACGCTCTCGGCTGAGTTGTTCTTAATGTCTCCCACTGTAAGCACTCGCAAGATGGGAGTTGCGGTAATCCACTGAGACCCCAGAGCAGCACGTGCACGATCAATACTCGCTCGAGTGATTTCCCAGGTGGCCTGCAACCAATAAGCATCGCGAACCATAAGGATGACACGATCTTGATGGGCCTCGGCTTTTCGAGCTCGCTTGGCACCTGATTCCATCGCAGCACCGGCGACGAGCGTTCCCGTCGAAAGATCGCGGTTTCTCTCGAGGGTTTCGTGACGCTTGCGTATTTGCGCACGAATTTGTTGGCTCTTTGGGTCGACCTTGGATTCGGGCAACTTTGGAAGCGGTTTTTGGAGCCGAAGTTGATCCTGCTTTTTGCCTGAGATCGTGGCTCGACGCTTTGGGGCGACCTTTTTGGGGGCCTTTGGCGGCTTCGCCGCTTTGGCGACGCCGGCATCTTTGGCGTTTTTAGCCGCTGCTCGCTTGAGACGACGTTGGACTTTTTTTAACTCCGCCAGAAGGTCGTCCTTCCTCATCGCGTGCCATCCTGAGATGCCGTAATCCCGGGCTAGATCAGCCAATTCTCGGCGGGTTTGACTATTTAAGTCAGCGGTAGTGATCATGCGAGACCTCCCAGGAGTTTCCCTGCCCTGAATCATCAGGGCGCTTTTCGGATCGACATCCGAGGCCTTCTTGTCTCGAACGACGTGTTTTTTGGGGTTGCCATCCCTGGGCTGAGTGATGACTCCTCATACCAGGTTTGCCGACAACAGCCGCGAGATTCATCGCCGGGGCGACAAAGCAAAGACGTCAGTGGTGGGAAACAGGTGAAATGAGGCGGGGATCCCTAGGATGAGACGCTGGCGATTCTGAACCTTAAATTCCAAAATCTCGCTGGCCTTCAGCCCTTAACGGGACAATCATCACCGCCAGCATTATGCCAAGGGAACTCCGAGTGGTCTACGTCATTCGAGACGGATTGCCGCAGAAACTTGCCGGAACTTGCTTTACCAGTGTTTTGAGTGACGAAAACAACACCTCCCGGCACCAACGGCTTCCAAAACGGGCCCTTCGCCCTTACATTTGTGAAAAACATCACGAGCGGAATCGCTAGATGGCAGTCAATGGGCGTCAATTTATTGGTGCTGGCGTCGAGCTAGCTTCATTCACGCTAGCCGGCACCTTGGTCGGATTTGGAATCGACCGAGCAACGGGTCGTCCGGGTCCGGGCATTGGGATTCTGACTTTGGTGGGTTTTGCTGGGGGGATGTATCGCTTCATTCGCGCGGTTCAGTCACATGATTCGTGACGTCGAAACGACCGCCGGATCTGCAATCCTATTTTTTTGACATCACCAACTTGCGACCTCACTCAACGACCTATCTGTATCGCGATATCCTTCGCTTGACAGCGTTTGTCGCCGCGGGCGTCGCGGCTGTGGGGTTGCTTGTGATCAACTTTCTGGCTCCACAATTGAGTCGCATGTGGGTCGATGTTTCGACTGTGCAATTAGTGGTGGGCATGACTTCGATCTTGCCGATGGCTGCAGGGTTCGTGGTTTCTTTGCCGCGACATGGTGTCGCCCAAGCTTCAACGCTGCAGACCATTCGCGGTGATCGCTACGATGTCGCCAAAGAATTTTGCGTTTGTGGTGTCATCCGGGTCGCCGGTACCGTTGCACTTGTGGGTGCTTACAGTTATCTATTGGCGGCTCTTCCCATCTCGCTGGCGATCATGATTGCCGCGTGGTTTTTAATTCTTACAGTCTTAGAACTCATCCCCCTAGTTCGATGGGTTCAAACACCTCTGCATGAGGTGCCAACTCGATGATTCTCGCCGCTTCCGATCCGCTCAGCCACGCCGTTCCACACGCTCTTCATCCTGAGCCTATTTATTCATGGGACGTTCCGGGCGTGAGCGGAGATGTACCTTTTCTTGGAATCTATAACGGCGTCTACAATTTTCACATCACCAATCACCTGATGATGACGGCGGTCGTTGGTATTCTGGTGATACTGGTTTTCGCTTGGGTGTCGCGGAAGATCAGTACCAAGAGCGGAAAGGGTCTTGAAGCCTTCCAAACGAAAGGTCGTCTTTCGCAGCTTTTCGAAACGCTCTGTGCTTTCATTCGAGATGAGGTTGCCTACCCGAACCTCGGCCACCTGACCGACAAATACATCCCTTACATCTGGACGATTTTCTTTTTCATTCTGTTTTCGAATGTTATTGGGATCATGCCGATCGGATACGCCTTAGCTCTGTTCACCGGTGATAGCCACTTTGAACATTTTGGCGGAACCGCAACAGGGAATCTGGCACTCAATTCGATGCTCGCCCTGCTTTCGTTAATCATGATCATTTGGATCAGCATACGAGAGACGAGCGCCAAAGAATTCTTCAATCACTTTAATCCAATCGGATGGGATGGCGGCATTGGGATGCTGCCTATCGCACTGCTGCTCTATGTGCTTGAGTGGCTCAGCTTATTTATCAAGTGCGTCGTCCTTGCCATGCGATTGTTTGGAACCATGATGGCCGGGCACTTGGTGCTGGCCGCTTTCGTTGGGCTCATTTTTGCCGCTCAGGAACTCGGCAATGGCGCCGGTTATGGAGTCGGCATCTTGGTCGTCCTGATGGGCACGGCGTTGACGCTGCTCGAGCTCTTCGTGTGCTTCCTGCAAGCTTTCATCTTCACTTTCCTCACCGTTCTGTTCATTGCAGCGACCGCCGTGCACCACGATGAACATGGACATGAGGAACATGACGCGCTCAGCGACGCAGCTCAGACCGATCCGGACAAGATCCTAGATCCTGGCAAGCTCGGACCTGCGACCAACCTTTAACCGTTCAAAGTTTTCCTGCTTCTTTACCCTCCATTGAAAAACAACTTTCAGGAGCTTTTTCCCGATGTTTGAAACCGCAATGATTCTCGCCCAGGCCGCTGGTCTATACGATTTCGGAAAGATGGGGGCGGGCATCGGCATCGGCTTAATCATCCTTGGTGCTGGCCTCGGAATTGGCCGCATCGGTGGCTCGGCCGTCGATGCAATGGCTCGTCAGCCTGAAGCCGGCGGACGAATTCAGACCGCCATGATTATTGCCGCCGCACTGATCGAAGGTGCGACTGTGATCGCACTCGTTTTCGTGCTGCTCACCTAGTTCGCTGCCGGCGATCTGAGCTTCCATTTCTTTGAAGCTCAGATCCCGCGAGTGTTTCACCTCCACACCTTATGCTCTCGGAGCATCTCACCGTGTCCGATCCTTTCGTCTCCAAGTGGAACAGCCTGACTTGGCGAAGGCGTCTACTCGCAACGTCCATCATCCTGTTCATCGCTTTGGGTGGTATTTCCATTCCGGAGCCCTCGGGTTCTTGGTCGTCGCCTCTTTCGTCTCCAGTCATGGCGGATCACCATGAAGAGGGAGATAATGATCATGCTGAAGGAGAACATGACCATGGCGAAGAGGGCGATCACGCGGATGCGGACCATTCCGAAGCTGGTCACGACGGTGAGCACCACGGACCACCAACCCCGCCGCTCCTTAGCCTTGATCCCGGAGCGGCGATTTGGAATCTATTGATCTTCCTCTCCGTGCTGGCCGTCTTGTCCAAATTTGTTTGGCCGAATGTGCTCGCTGGACTCAAGGCTCGCGAAGATAAGATCCGCAGCGACCTATCAGAAGCGGAGAAAGCAAACGCTGATGCTCAAGGCCTGCTGGCCGACTATCAAGCCAAACTCGATGACGCTCAGGCCCAGGTGCAATCAATGCTGGCCGAAGCCCGCAAGGATGCTGAAGCCAGCGGACAACGCATCATCGAGGAGGCGAAGGCGGAAGCCGACCAGCAACGCGATCGAGCACTGGCGGATATCGAGACGGCTAAGAAAGTCGCTCTCGCCGACCTGGCTGATCAAACCTCTTCCATGGCGATCTCGGTCGCCGGGAAAGTCGTTGGTCGCGAACTCTCGGTCGACAACCACGCGGACCTGATCCGCAGCTCAATGGATCAACTCGCATCCAATGGCGAGGCAGTTCAGTGAGCCAATCCGACGGCGCGAGTGACGGTCACAGCACCGTCATGGATATCGAAGCCGAACAGGTCGGCAAGACCTACGGCGAGGCCATCATCGCAGCGGCTCAGAAAGAGAACGCGGCTGAGGCAGTCGTCGCCGACTTGAACCGCTTGGTCGATGACTATCTCGGCGGAAGCCGGGAACTTTCGGCGGCACTGGGTTCGCCAAGGGTCAGCGTCGATGAGAAGTTGCGAATCATTGACCGCGTTTTTGGTGGAGACTTCCATCCACTGCTAGTCAAGTTCCTCAAGGTCATGGCTGGCCGCGAAAGATTGCAGTACCTCTCGGCAGTCGCTTCGGCGGCAACCGAAATGATCGACTCAATGATGAATCGAGCCGTTGCGATGATCACGACGGCCGTACCTCTTGATGATCATCTGCGAGGCGAAATTCAGAATCGTCTCAGCCAAACGCTTCACCAAGAGGTTCGGCTAAAAGAGTCTGTTGACCCCGACTTAATCGGTGGCATGGTCATCCGCGTCGGGGACCGCGTTTATGACTCGTCTGTCAAAAATCGCCTTGAAAGGATCGGACGCAAGACCAAGAGCGGTTTTGCAACGCAGTTGATGCAGCGGTTCGATCAATTCACCAACAGCTAAATATTCAATCAATCATCAGAAACCGAAGACCGAAAACTCAACATGAAATTTTCTAGCGACGAAATCGCCTCGGTACTCCAAGCCGAGATCGAGAACTTTGACCAAAAGATCGACGTTCGCGAAGTCGGTACGGTTCTGGAAGTCGGGGATGGTATTGCTCGAGTCTACGGCCTCTCCGGCGTTATGGCTGGTGAGATGGTCGAGTTCGAAAATGGTGCCATTGGCCTGGCTTTCAACCTCGAAGAGAACTCCGTCGGGGTCATCATTCTCGGTGACTACCTGACGATTGAAGAAGGCGGCGAAGTCAAAGCACTGGGAACGCTGCTTTCGGTTCCGGCCGGCGACGCCGTCATTGGCCGCGTACTTGACCCACTGGGCAATCCGCTTGATGGCAAAGGCCCTGTTCAAACCGACGTCACGCGTCCCGTTGAAATCATTGCAACGGGTGTTGCCGAACGCCAACCGGTAACCGAGCCCATGCAGACCGGTGTCAAAGCCGTTGATGCGATGACGCCGATCGGTCGTGGACAGCGAGAACTCGTCATTGGTGACCGAAAGACGGGAAAGACTGCCATCGCAATCGACGCGATCCTGAACCAAAAGGGAAAAGACGTTAAGTGCTTCTACGTGGCCGTCGGTCAGAAGGACTCCGCGGTTGCCGGTATCGTCGATGTGCTAGAGCGAAATGGTGCAATGGAATACACCACCGTGATCGTCGCTGGCGCATCGTCGCCGGCACCACTTCAGTATGTGGGTCCCTACGCGGGCACGGCGATGGCCGAACACTTCATGTTCAACGGCGGCCATGCACTAATCGTCTACGATGATCTTTCGAAGCAGGCCACGGCTTACCGGCAGATGTCGCTGCTAATGCGTCGTCCACCCGGACGCGAGGCCTATCCCGGGGACGTTTTCTACTGTCACTCACGTTTGCTTGAACGTAGTGCCAAGCTTTCCGACGCACTTGGTGGCGGTTCGATTACCATCCTCCCCATCATTGAAACCCTTGATGGTGAAGTTTCGGCTTACATTCCCACCAACGTGATCTCGATCACCGACGGCCAGATCTACCTCCAACCCGACTTGTTTTTCGCCGGAATTCGTC
>JBCCKZ010000131.1:0-10903 GCA_039027135.1 Planctomycetota bacterium | reverse complement strand
TCGCACACCATCTTCTTCCACACCACGAAGCGTTGCGGCGTTGCTACCTGATGCAATGAGAATTTGGTCGGCTTCGATTCGTACGTTGTCCTGCCCCGAGACTTCTACGGTATTAATGTCTCGAAAAACGCCACGTCCGCGATAGGCTTTGACCCCCCGCTTGTTGAATAGAAGGTCAATTCCCCCGGTGAGCGTCTTCACAATCTCGTTCTTGCGGTGCATCAGCGCATCGAGATCCAACTTGACTTTCTCAACCGTGATGCCGTGCGCCGAAAGGCCATGTTTAGCATCGTGATAAAGGTGGCTCGACTCAAGCAGCGCCTTGGATGGAATGCAGCCCACACGAAGGCAGGTACCGCCAAATCGATCGTTCTCGTCGATGCATGCTACGTCGATACCTAGCTGCGCCGCTCTTATCGCAGCTACGTATCCAGCGGGACCACCACCAACGACCAGTAATTCGTGCTTATGAGTTTCCACGCTTGTCGAATTCTTGCAAGAGAATGAAAAACCTTGAGTCCTGCTCTCTATTGTGACGTGAACCAGCATGCTGCACACCCATCATGGACCTGCCTTCTTCCAGGTCGAGCGAAACAACTGGGGCAGCACATCGATTCGATTTCGCGATCGGCCCCTTTGAATGCGGGGTAGTCGAATTCGGTAGCATTCCGCATGCTACTGGGTTGCCTAGGGTTTAGACGCTGGCTCTGCAAATCCCCAAAACGCTTCGTTTCTAAATCTCGAACGTCTCCTGCATTGATTCGACACCTACCACCGCATTGGATCGAAAAAGCCCGCCAATACGGCGGTCCCATGCTTGCGGTGATCGTGTTTGGGCTGGCGATCCAGATGCTTGTAGGCGAATTGCAAACGATTAAGTGGACCGAGTTCAAACAAGGTTTCCAATCGATCCCAATTGGGCAAGTGATCGTCGCTACATTTCTTGTTGCGATGAATTACGTGCTGCTGGCCGGTTACGATTTGCTCGCGATTCGATATCTTCGCCGCGCGATCCCCGTTCGCAGGGTCCTGCTGGTCTCGTTTCTCGGCTATTCGCTTGGCAATAACTTCGGGACGCTGCTGGCGGCGACCCCGATTCGTTTCAGGTTCTATCTTCGTTGGGGCGTGCCCCCCGCCCAGATTTTGGTACTCGTCGCGATCCTCGGCTTGACCTTTTGGAGCGGCTTGTGGTTCCTCGGCGGCGCGGTGCTCACGCTCGTGCCAATCGAATTGCCCGATGGGATGACACCGCCAATTGGCACGCGATGGATTGGTGTCGTCTTGCTTACACTCGGTTTAGGATATTTTTTAGCATGTGCGGTTTGGCGGAAGCCGCTGCCGTTCGGAAGGCTGCATTTGCGATTGCCGGCACCCGGCTTAATGTCGTGTCAGGCCTGTGTCGCAGCCGTGGATCTGTTCATTTCGGCAACCGCTCTTTACTTTGTCTTGCCCGGTTCAGCGGAAGTTTCTTTTGCAACGGTGATGGCCGCCTATTTGCTCGGGATCGCCGCATCGCTTGTCCTGCAATTGCCAGGTGGCTTGGGGCTGCTTGAGTTGATACTGCTGAAAGTTCTCAAAGAAAGCGCCGGCGGCGGAGTGATTGCGTCGCTTCTCGTCTTTCGATGCATTTACTATTTCGCGCCGCTGATACTCGGGATGGTGCTCTTGCTGGCCTACGAGATCTATGGCGGAGCCGTCGAGGCGCGTCGAGCCGTCCCAGATCCGGAGGGCCGTGTTGACAAGCTTGAATGATCACCCGGTTGCCCAAAAGTCGAGGTCATTCGATAGTATCGGCGTCTTCCATTTGTCGAAAATCAACGAGGAAAAATCATGAGCGTTTTAGTGGCTCAACCCGCACCTGAATTCAAAGCCACCGCTGTCATGCCCGATGGGCAGTTCAAGGACGTCTCCTTAAGCGACTATAAGGGCAAGTATGTTCTCCTATTCTTCTGGCCACTCGATTTCACCTTTGTTTGCCCAACGGAAATCATTGCCTTTAGCGATCGATGCAGTGATTTCGCTGATCTGGACGTTCAGATCCTCGGAGTTTCAATCGATAGCCATTTCACCCACCTAGCGTGGACGAACACCAACCGCCAGGAAGGTGGCATCGGCAAGTGCGAATATCCGTTGATCGCGGATTTGAGCAAACAGATCGCTCGCGACTATGACGTGCTGTTGGACGGTGGGGTTGCCCTGCGTGGACTTTTCTTGATCGATAAAGAAGGCACCGTTCGACACCAAGTGGTCAATGACTTGCCGCTCGGTCGCAGCGTTGATGAAGCACTTCGAATGGTCAAAGCTCTCCAATACTTCGAGACCAATGGCGAGGTTTGCCCAGCCAACTGGCAAGAAGGAAGTCGCACCATCAATCCAGACGTCGACAAAAGCAAAGAGTTCTTCGATGCTGAATATGCATCCTAATTGACCGCTGTCAATTTCGGATCGCCCTCTCTTGGGGAGGGTCGACGAGAAGCTTGTTCTCGACCCGAGGAACCCTTTCCTGAAGTTACTTTCCTCAGCATCGATCGTTCACAGTGGAGGACGATCTTTCAAATTTGTTTGTTTTGCGAGCTTTGGGGTACCATCCGCCCAGGGATGGGTTGAATCCCGGTTTCCAAATGGATGGAGCCCGGAAAGTTTGACATCACAGGCCCAGCCCTCCCCGGATGTTGAGCTGCCCAGTCCTTCTAGAAGGAGGGCAGGGTAAGTCGATATGTTTCAGTGACCTAAGAACTGCACGATTTAAGGGAGGACGGAGTGAATCGTGTAGAACCTAGTGTCCCAAGGCGAGGGGCAAGCTGCGATAATGGTCGTTGTTTTCGATTGGCGACCCTTGAACGCAGCCGCCTCACACAATTCGGAGCCCACCGCCGATGTGGAAACTAAACGAGCGCACGCCAGAAGCGTCGGATGCAGGTACGCCGTCCAGCGGTCCAACAAATGGACTTGGTAGGTGGGAAGATGAGAGCGGATCGATCCGGTTTGATCTTCGTGGCGGACAAAGTCATTTTTTGGTTTCGCGGCAAGGATTCCCAGAGTTAGGGCTCCAACTCGATGGTGTTGAGACTCTACCGCTCGCCGATGAACAGTACGTTCGCGACGGTCGATGGTATTTGAACTACCCCCAGACGAGTCTTGCGCACGCACTTCGCTTGCAGGTGAAGCCTCAAACTTGCTCCTTTGGTTCTTTGCTCGTCGTTGAGATTTGCTTGGTTCTCCAGACAGACTTATTGGACACTCATCCAACGGTTGACCTGAGCATCACGAACGTGCTGATTGATAGATTGACGCCAAAGGATTGGAATCTGGCCTCACCGATCGCACCGCCACATCGAACCGATGCACTGGAGGATGGATGTAGCCCAGTCTTGGTCGCGAAGCAAAATCAGTCTCAAACGGCAATCCTTCTGGATTCTCACGATGCTCCCTTCACAACGGACCTGAGCGACGGTGGGGACCTGCGAATACGCTTGTTTGGCGAGTTCCTTGAAAAAGGTGTTATCCGGAAAGCGCGTCCCTGGATTGTTTTCGGCAACGCTTCTCAAGATGAGCTTTCCCTGCTCCACAGCCAGCTGCAAGCCACTCCTCTACCGCTGACGGCGTGAGTTTTGATGCCGGTCCATGAGACCTTTCGCACCGGTCGCGAACGTCGTCTACACGGTCAGTGTTGGTCAGCCGATCATCCAAAAGCGCTGGTTATCCTGGTTCATGGGCTAGGAGACCACAGTGGTCGCTACGAAAGCTTCGCGACATCGTTGATTAGTGATACGGAGATTCCGCTTGCAGTTGCCGCTTTCGATCTACCTGGACACGGAAAGTCAGCAGGAAAGCCCGGCAGTGCGGGGTGGTACTTCAATCTATTGCATGATATCGCGGTTGTTCGCCGCGACCTCGGACGAACGATGCCTTCGATTCCCCAGATACTGATGGGACACTCGATGGGCGGAAACTTGGTTGCGAACTATGCCCTTCGACGACGCAAAATAGACCTAGCCGTTGACGAGGTAACGGACCCGCCGGCGGGGCTTATCTTGGCCGCCCCCATGCTCCAGCCTCCCAAGCCACTACCAAGGCCGATGGTGTTCGCCGCGTGGGCAACTGGTTATCTAGCACCCTTTATTCGATTTGGCTCTCCAGTCAGCGTCGAACATCTCACAAGCGATCGCGTTGAACAGGAACACATGCTTAGCGATCGCAATCTTCACGGGCGTATTTCTTTACATCTTGCAACTCAACTGGTCTCACAAGGACGATGGGTACTCGATCGTGCCCGAGACATTCATTGCCCCGTGCTGATGGTGCGAGGGGCACTCGACCCACTTATCGATAACTCCGCAATCGAAAACATGGTCATCCGTGGCGGCGAACACTTTCAGGAGCTGTCACTCGAAAAATCACGTCACAGCATGTTCCACGACGTTGAACGCGTTGAGGCAATCCAATCGTGCGCGAATTGGATCAGCAACTTAACCTGGTGAGTCTCAAAACTAAAACTCACTTATCCTCTGACGCTCTGGGCCGCCAGCTACTCTTGACCTTCGCCTCGCGATTTCGACGGGTATTCACTTGATCGCATGGCGTCCACTTGCTCGCATGGCACCGACATGGCGTCAGAGCATACACCCCAAATTCGACCGTTGGCCAAGTTGCAAAGAAGCCAGCACCCGGCAGAGGAGGCCTGCCACCTCACATCACTAGACGAACTCGTTTCTCAATGACTCAATCGATTCGATAGGTGGCGGACCATCGAAGGTGATGATTCGATAGCGAGTCACAAAGGGCTCATCACGTTTGAGGCTAAACTCACCTGCCACCATCGGCGCAAAACTGAAATAGGGATCCTGGGGGTGCAATCGAACAGGATGCTCATGGGGTGAATTTTCTGGATGCGAGATCACGGCTACGCCAACCATGAGAGCTGCCTCTGTCTCGCGGCGACTCAGCAGCCCGTGCATCAACGCGTACTTCGGCACCATATGATTGCCCTTCACGCGATCAACCCCCTCATCCGTAGTCAGCGTACAACGGCCGAAGAGCCAATCATCACGTCCACGAAAGCAAAAGTGCCCGTACTTGTACTGCCGTATCCGAAACTCTTTCGAGGTCTTCAACCATTGGCGGGATTCCAAGTCAACGACATTTACGCCGTCGACACTCTGTACTTCGACGCCCCACGACTCTCGAATGATGGTCTCGGGCTCATCATCCAGCAGTGAAATGTGATTTAGTTCAACCTCGAGAAGATTCTTTTCGGCTCTGACCACTTCTCTGTGTTCGACAAGACCTTCAAGCTTGTGAGAGTTCCAACAATCGATCTTCTGTCCATCAAGCAAGCCGCTCGTCCAGGCAATCATGACTCCATGCTGGTGCGGATGGTCCGCCGGCATGGACTCCGTCAACACAATTCCGCTGGGCGTCATCAGGTCGTAGAGGAAACCGCTACGTTTGAGCCAAGGCGTCTCGGGATCAAGCGATGGCATGACCGATCTCGCGTACACAACCACGGGACGATCATCGACTGTTAGTGTTAGATCCTGGGACCCTTCGCCTGTCATTGTTTTTGTTCTTCCTCTTCAACGAGTGAGCTAAGATCCCAAACCCGCACAGTTCCATCTCGGCTGCTCGTGGCGATGTTCTTCGTATTCGGGTTGAGCGCGATATTGTGAACCGCTGCAGTATGTCCCCGCAATGTCGCTAGCGCCTCGCCGGTTTTGGAATCCCAGATCCTTGCGGCCCCACTCTGGTCGCCTGTTACAACATGGCTTCCCTCTCCACAAAATGAAACGCCCCACACGTCACCATCACTCCCTTCAAGCGACTGGACCATTTGGCCGGTCTCAAAGTTCCAAAGCATGACAGCTTTGTTCCATCCCACCGATGCGAGCAAGTTGCCGCCGTCTGCGAAGGCGACGTTGTAGATGGGCCCGGGATGCCCGACTAGCGTCTGCCGCTCATCCAATGTCACCGCATCAAACAGCCTAACCATCTTGTCGCTGCCACCGGTTGCGATGAAACGTCCATCAGCCGAATAGTCGATGCCAAGGACCGAACCAGGCTGCGAGAATGAATCGACCACATCAAAGGAATCCACATCCAATATTGTGATGACACCGTCACGGTTCCCGGCGACAAGGCGATCCCCTGATGGTGAAAAAGCGATCCCGCGAACATCACTCTGGGCATCAAATTCATGAATTGGATCCAGTGACTTCGCATCCCAAAGCTTCACCAACCCGTCGTCGCCACTAGTGGCAATCGTTGTTTCGTCTGGCGAAAAGCGAACTGTCCAAACAAGACCTCGATGAGCATTAAAGCTCTTTATCAGGCTCTCTTCACCGACATCCCAAACTCTAATCGAGCCATCTTCGATGGCGGCCAACACGGTTTCACCATTTGAACCAAAGTCAATACTCCAAACCGTGCCAGGATTGTCCGGCAGGACAACCGAAGGCACTGAATCTCCGACATCTGCAGTGGTTTCCGGCCACAACGCAAACCCCAATGCAAGAAACGCAACGATTGCCGCGACCCATGCGATCTTTTGATAGCGCCGTGCGATCGTTCGATGATTTCCACTCAGACGCCCCGCATCGGATGCCGAAATCGAAGGCACCTGCATTGGCGAGACACTTCCCAAAGACTGCGCAATTGACGCCATCACCGACGCGACCGACGCCGCCGAATCCGGTCGATCGTCAGGCTTCTTTGCGATCAACGACATGATCAAGTCTGACATGGGGCGCGGAACGAGTTGGTTGACTTTGTGGGGAGGAAGCGGATTCTCTTCAAGGATCCGCTTCATGACCGCAAGGGCAGTCGGGGCTTGAAACGGCGCGATGCCAGTGGCCATTTCGTAAAGCACCGCCCCCAACGAAAACAAATCGCTTCGCTCATCCGCGGTCTCACCGAGCGTTTGTTCCGGCGACATGTACAAGGGAGTACCTGTCACCATGCCAGTCTTGGTTAACTTCACATCGTCGGCCGCTCGAACCAAACCAAAGTCGGTGATCTTGACGCGTTCGGAATCGCGTTCGACCAAGATGTTAGCTGGCTTGATATCGCGATGGATCATGCCTTGCTTGTGGGCTGCGGCAAGACCTGACGCGATCTGCATTCCGAGACGAGCCACCTCGGCAACCTGCATACCCTGGCCTTCGCGCACGCGACCATCAAGCGTGTCGCCATCAATCAATTGCATTACCAAGAACGCGATGTTTCGCCCTTCGTCTTTGGCAACCTGGTGCATCGCGACGACGTGTTCATGATTGATTGCGGCCGCCGCTCTTCCTTCACGACAAAAACGTTGCCGCGCCACGTCGTTTTCTTGGAACTGTGGGTTGAGAACCTTAACGGCCACTGGTCGCTGGAGGTGAGTATCGAATGCCTCCAGAACAATCCCCATTCCACCTCGACCGATCACACGAGCGATCTCGAAGTGATGCAGCCGCCCCAGATAAGCGGGGTCATCGGAAGGCTCCAAGAACGCGAGTTCGCCCGCTTCGCTTGTTGGACTTGGTTCACCCATGGCGGGCGTATCACGATGAGGAGTTTCCGCCCTGGTCTGACGCAGTTGCGACTCGACGTCCTGCTGTACGCCCGCGACGGCAGGCCAATACGCAGAATCATCGGGAGGTACCTGCGTCTTGGCAGCATCAAGCCACTGACTTACGGGAAGATCCCCAGAGGCAAGAACCTGCAGAGCCTCTTGGCTCGACGGGCATTCTTCCAAACGCCGCGTCCACGATTCGATCAACTCCGGATCGCCTGAACCTTCAATAAGGAGTTTTAGCTCGTGTTCTGATAACTGTTGCGGAGCATTCATGATTCTTCTTTCAGCATTCGTTCAACTTCTTCTCTAAGCTTCGCCGTGATACGACTTCGTGCAACGTAAACAGCACCGGCGGACATCCCCAGTTCGCTGGCAACGCTTGAAGCGGGTTTTCCCTCGACCGCCGTTTGCTCAAACGCCTTCCAAGTTTTCGGTTCGGCGCTTTCGCGAATAGCCTCCATAGCCCGCATCGCCATTTGTCTTTGGTGCTCAAGTTCCCATTGGTCCTCGAGACCTTCCCGAAAATCCACTGCCTGTCCAAGCTGTTCGTGGGTCGACGTATCCCCCACACCCTGCTGGATACGTGCGTTCTTCTCGAAATAGCTGTAAAGCTTGTTACGGGTGACAGTAAATAGCCAGGCACGAAAGCCACCTTTCTCTTTTTGATAGTCCAATCGGCCAATGGCCGCCCCAACTGAACGCATGACATCTTGGACAAGATCCGCAGCATCAGCGTCTTGAAGTCCACGACTGCGAACAAAGCGATAGAGCATCGGGCCGTAGTCGCGGACAAATTGCGACCAGGCGTCGGTGTCGTCCGCGTTTCGCAGCCGAAGCAGCAACGTGGCTCGGGTCGGAGGTGACTGGGTCAAAGGCTTTTCCTTTAGCAAGGTAAAACCATTGTAGTGTTCCTAGTGAATTTCACGTGGCTCAGCCGCCAGCGACGTCTCAGGCGGTGGTTTTCTCACCCGTGGATACCCTCGAGGCCGTCGCGTCTTACAGTCATTCTCGAAAAACACGAATAAACCTGTCTTTGGAGTGACTTATTTGTCGGTGGGCCAGTCTCCTCGCACCGCCGCGGGAAATTATGCATCTCCCTCATTTTTAGCGATTGAGGGCGGCGCTCGGCTCGCGAAACCTACCTGCGACGACCACCTCTGGTTCCTAGGCACCCACTTCACGAGGTGAGGACAAATTCATTGCCTACCGCAACATCGGGAAGCCAGAAATCGAATTCACCATTGCAAGCCTAGACGCAGGCTCGCTCATCCCTCAATTCAACGATCTCCCGGAGCATCAGGCGATAACAATCAGGGCTCGACAACGGTCAGCGATTTCATCGCTTGAGCTTTCTCTTCTGCCCGACGACGCTCGACCGCCTCACGGCATGCTCTGACGGCAAATGCCTCTAACTCTGGGTCGACAAGCTGATAGTGAACGTCACGCTGGCGTGGCTCGAAACCCAACTCGCTAATCGAGTCTCGAATCTGGTCGAGTGTCAGGTAATGAACGGTACCGGCCTCCGCCACAACATTCTCCTCGATCATCAAGCTGCCCATGTCATTGGCTCCAAAGTTCATCGCCAGCTGACCAATCTTTAAACCTTGGGTGACCCAGCTACTTTGAATGTTAGGCACATTGTCCAGGTAAAGACGGGACACCGCTTGCGTTTTCAAATACTCGAACGAACCCGACGGTGGAATGTGCGACATCGGCGTATGGTCCGGCTGGAAGGTCCAGCAAATGAAAGCACTGAAACCTCCCGTCTCATCCTGAACGTCACGAATGCGACGAAGGTGCTCGATTCGTTCAGCAAGCGTCTCAACATGTCCAAACATCATCGTCGCTGAGCTAATTCCACCCAGCTTGTGCCACGCTTGCATCACACCAAGCCAGTCTTCGGTGAGCACCTTGCCTTTGGTAATCTCCTTGCGAACTCGATCAACGAGAATCTCCGCTCCACCTCCGGGGATGCTTCCCAAACCGGCTTCTTTTAGTCGGCCGAGGACTTCCTCGATGGATAGCTTGTTTACTTTTGTGAAATGATGAAGCTCTGGCGGGCTGAAACCATGAACGTTGAGCTCTGGAAACTCTCCCTTGATATCGTGCAGTAGTTCCTCGTACCAATCCAACTTGTATTTAGGGTGAAGCCCACCCTGCATCAGGATTTGATTGCCTCCAAGGTCAACCGTCTCTTGGATTTTGTCGAGTAACTCTCTTCGTGGCAGAACGTAGCCTTCATCACTATTGGGACGTCGATAAAACGCACAGAAGTGACAGGTCGCTGTGCAGACGTTTGTGTAGTTGATGTTCCGATCAATGTTGTAGGTACGGTAGGTCTCCGGATGCATTCTCCGCGACACCTGATCGGCGGCCGAACCAATGTCGGCGAGTGCGTTGCTTTCGAGCAAAGCAATGGCGTCCTCATCTCTCAATCGATTACCGTCGATCACCGAGTTGAGGATGCGTTCGATCTGGTTATTTTTCCCTGACGGGTTCGAACGCGGATGACTACTCGACTTAGCGATCGGGGGAGATTGATTCGTATTTGATGAAAGCATGCCTGACTCTCGGAGTTTTTGCTCAAACAATTCCATCCCGTATCTTTCGCCACGGCCCAGGCTGAAATGCAGATTCTCCGCAAAGTAGCGGTGGACGTCCTCGCGAGTAAGTCCGTGCTTGGCTGATTCGGTTTCGGCGATGTCCTCGATGGCGTCAACGCCGTCATTGCGACTTGCCTCGAGTGCCCGCACGACTTCATCCTTCGTCAAAGTCGTATTCTCTCGCCAGCCGGGCCTCGCAACCCATGCAGCGAAAACGAACGGCGACTCAGTCCAACGGCACCACCGGTCACCCAAATCCCAAATCTGATGGTAGACGCCTCGTGCGGGATGCATCGCTCGATCACCAATAATCAACACAGCGTCGGCATCAACCGAGTCTGGATCATCATCCATCTGCATCGGGATTGTCTCGGTAACGATCCCATGCATTTCACGGAGCAGTACCTGAACCATGGCTGCACTCGTGCGGCTACCTTCGTCCAATGCCAGCCGCTTGATCTGGCTGGGATCGGTTCGGCTCATCAGCCGAACACTCCAAACCGGTCCGCGACACGCGATCGCCGCGTCCGAGACGATTTCAAAGCCTTGCTTCTGCCCCTTGAAATACTCGTAAATCGGAATCAGGGCGATGTCGAGCTCCCCAACCCGCAACGAATCCGCGAGTCGACTGGGTAGATCCAATCGAAGATCCGCCCTGTCACCCACACGTTTTTGAAGGCTGTGGATCAGCGGCTTTGTGTTCAAATACGATACGGCACCAATATTAAGCATCTCGCGGTTTTAACCG
>JBCCKZ010000130.1:0-10913 GCA_039027135.1 Planctomycetota bacterium | reverse complement strand
TTTCTGGTGTCGCTGAAGACTGAAGACGGTGACGAGGCATGGAGAGTCAATCGCGAAGAGTCGTCTCAGTACAGTACGCCTTTCGTTTGGAAGAATTCGCTTCGCGATGAAATAATCGTTGGTGGGATGCAGTATCAGTCCTTTGATCCCAAAACCGGCGTCAAGCTTTGGACGCTCGACATGAACAAAGGGCGGAGTTCGGCGACGCCCATCGCGATTGGCGATACGCTCTATGTAGGAAATGAATTTCGCAACCGTGGAGGTCCTGACGATGGTGGTGGAAGGCTTTACGCGGTCAAGCCTGGCGGGAAGGGCGATATCACGCCACCCAACGACGGCAAACAAGGCGAATTCGTGCTTTGGCGTATGGATGACTCCGGTATTCAGATGGCATCGCCGACTTACGCCGGTGGCAGCCTCTATTTCCTACAGCGACGCCGAGGAATACTGACGACCGTCGACGCCAAGACCGGCGAGAAACAATACGAGGCTCGCGTTCGCGGTGCGGCCGCATTCTGGTCATCACCTTGGACCGACGGAGAAAACGTGTTTGCGTTGGACTCGGGCGGCAACACTCATGTCATCAGAGGAGGAAGGCGATTTGATGTTGTGGCCGTCAATGAACTCAACCAACAAGCGTGGGGAACTCCCGCGATCTCTGAAGGAAGAATCTTCCTTCGCACCGTCGACCATCTGTATTGCATTGAATAGGGAAGCACCTCGTACACTCTACCCTTTGCGCATTGGCACCTAGGGAACTCACTTCACCCTCCTTGGGCAGTGTCGATGCCGAGGAACGAGGCTTGGGGGCGAGGATTTATTGGAAACCAAAGCCTACCACCAAGTTCGCCCGAACCCTCCCTAAGGAAGGTGAATTTCTAAACCGAACTCTGTTGATACCAATGGCAATAGAAAGGAGCGCTCAGTACGCCCAACTAGGGCTCAAACGGCCTTTACATTCCAAATCTCGTCAGCGTACTGCTGAATCGTGCGATCGGAGCTGAACCAACCACTCCCGGCTGAATTCAAAATGCTCATGCGATTCCAGGCTTGAACGTCTTGGTAGGTCTGCCCTGCGACATGCTGGGCATCTATGAAGCTTCGCAAATCGGCGATCGTCAGCCACTGGTCGTGAGGGTTACGTAAACCAGCGGTCAATAGATCGAAGATGCCTGGTTCGTCTGAGTTGAACAGACCACTTTCAAGCATTTCCATGACCCGACGAATATCGGAGTCCTGCGAAATGATGGCATTCGGGTCATACCCCGCACGCGTTTGAACCACCTCAGCAGCATCCATACCAAATAGGAAGAAGTTCTCGGCGCCGGCCTTGTCCCGAATTTCAATATTCGCGCCATCGAGGGTTCCGATGGTTAGTGCACCATTCATCATGAATTTCATGTTGCCCGTTCCCGAAGCCTCTTTACCGGCGGTAGAAATCTGCTCGGACAGCTCTGTGCCTGGACAAATGATTTCCATCGTCGAGACTCGGTAGTTGGGAAAGAAAACCATCCGCAACTTGTCTCGAGTCCGAGGATCGGTGTTGATCACACCTGCAACGCTGTTGATCAATTTGACGATTAACTTGGCCACGTGGTAACCCGGTGCTGCCTTGCCGCCAATCAAGATGCAACGTGGGGTCATGTCAGCATCATCTTGGCGAACAATTCGATCGTAGAGATGCACCGCGTGCAGCACATTCAGCAGCTGGCGTTTGTATTCGTGAATTCTTTTCACCTGAACGTCGAAGATCGCATCGGACATAAACTGAACGCCCGTGTGCTCAGCAACATGTTTGGCCAAACGATGTTTGTTGCGAGTCTTTACCTCACGCCATTTCTCTTGGAATGCCGCATCTTCGGCCAATGGACGAAGCTTTTCCATTTCAAGCAGATCCGACTCCCAGCCGTTTCCAATCGAATCGTCGAGCAGCTGCCGAAGATCGGGATTGCAGTGCGAAAGCCAACGTCGCTGGGTCACACCGTTGGTCTTGTTGTTGAACTTCGTCGGCCACAACTCGTGAAAGTCAGAAAACAAGCCGGCCTTGAGTAGTTCGGTATGCAAGGCTGCCACGCCGTTGACGGAAAAAGAACCCACAATCGAGAGATAGGCCATCCGAACATGCGGCTGATCGCCTTCTTCAATCAAGGACAAACGCCGAAGCAGATCGACGTTGCCGGGGTACTTTTTGGCCACTTCTTTCAAGAACTGGTCATTGATCTCGTAAATGATCTCAAGCAAGCGAGGCAGCAGACGACTGAACAGCTGCACGCTCCAACGTTCAAGCGCCTCAGGAAGCAATGTGTGATTGGTGTAGGCCATACAACTCGACGTGATCTTCCAGGCCTCATCCCAGGAGAGCCCGTGTTCATCGATTAACAAACGCATCAATTCAGGTACGGCACACGCGGGGTGCGTATCGTTCAGCTGGAAGCAGTTCTTTTCCGCGAAGTTGCTGAAGTCTTCGCCGTAAGCGGCAACATGGCGAGACAACACATCCTGCAAAGATGCTGATACGAGGAAATACTGCTGCTTCAGTCGAAGCTCTTTGCCATTTTCCGATGCGTCGTTGGGATAAAGCACTGCTGAAATCTGTTCCGCCGCCGTCTGTTGGTAAACCGCGTCGGTGTAGTTGCCGGAGTTGAACTCGGTGAGATTGAAACTATCGGTGGCCTCAGCTTTCCAAAGCCGAAGCGAGTTAACCGTCTCATTCTTGAAACCCGGGATTGGCATGTCGTAAGGAACAGCCAACAAATCGGTTGTATTGACCCATCGAGATCCCGATGAACCGTCACTATTAATCTGCCGCTCCGTGTGGCCATAGAAACGAACGGTACGAATGTCTTCCGGGCGTTCGATCTCCCAGACATTGCCCTCTCTCAACCAATTATCGGGCTCTTCGATCTGACGCCCGTTCTCGATGCGCTGATGGAACATCCCAAATGAATATCGAATGCCGTAGCCCGTGACGGGCAAACGAAGGTTGGCGCATGAGTCGAGGAAGCAAGCCGCCAATCGGCCAAGGCCTCCATTGCCCAGTCCGGCATCGTGCTCGTAGTTGCAAACCTCTTCAAGATTAACGCTGTACCGATGCAGTGCCTGACGAACCGGCTCGTCGAGCTCCAAGTTCTGAATCGCATTGTTCAGCGATCGCCCCAACAGGAATTCGAGAGAGAGGTAGTGCACCTGCTTCGAACCGCTCTTTTCGACACGCGTTTTGGTACTTCGCCAATAATGTGTCACGCGATCTCTGATTGCAGTCGCAAGCGACCGGTATTGGTAGGTCGGCTCGACGTGATGATCTTCGTGACCGTAGGTGTAGAGCAGATGCCGTTTGAATTCATCCGCAATCGGCAAGAGGACAACACTTGGATCGGAGCCCAACGCAACGGGCGTGTGGGATGAGGGGTGGTTGGTGGTGGCCGTCATCGTTGTCTCGCGATTCAACTGCGGGGAATGTGCGAAGTTCGAATTGTCCGAATTGCAAACGCACTGGAAAAGGTCCGATAGCGGATTTCAACTCGGAGTTCGATGCGAATTGTGAGCTTCAGAGCAGACAATGTCGACTAGGACGCCGCTGATTGTCCATTCGGGCAACGAAGAGCCGCCGGTTGGGCAGAAAATAAACCACAACGCACTGGCGAATTGAACCTGCTTTTTGCTACGGGAACCAAAAGCTTTGAATTCCAGAGGAAGGTGCGTGCTGCGCTTTAAATGTCGCACTCCACCTTCGCGAACTAGACCAAACAAACATCCTATCCTTTTCTGCGGCTCGGCATCCAAAAGATGTGCTTCTCCATTCGCATTTCAACCTCACTGATCTCGCTCTTCGCTTTTGCTTTCATACACAGCAAATCCACTGCTGATATGCCGTTGGCGTGGTCAGTCGGTGAGAGCGAATTGCTTGAGTCACCGATCGTCAATCCCCAGGTGGAACTACTTCCTGAACCCGAAGCCGCTGAACCGATTGAAACCATCCCTGCGGATGCTTTGGCGTTGCCTGCCGAGGCAATCGAAGACCCGCCCCTGCGGCAGGAGGTGTTTCGCTGGTACCAATACCCCACTCGGTGGATGCGAGGATGGGACTCTCACGCCGAAATTGGACTCGATGGAAGCGACGGAAATGCAGACACGTTCGCGTTTCAGACGGGACTCGAACTAAAACGAAAAACCGACCGTGATAAGTGGTTTGTCGATATCGACTATCGCCGCGTCACCTCGCGTGGCGTCACAACCGAGGACAATGGACGGTTCAACCTCGATTACGACCGGCTGATCGGGAATTCCCGTTGGAGTGCGTTCGGGAAGTTTGGTCTCGAGTTCGACTCATTCAAGGCCTTCGATTCGCGGCTGAATCTCAACGGTGGTGCCGGATACCACTGGATCAAATCGGATTCGACCTCGTTGATCACCCGCTTTGGTGCGGGTACCTCGCGAGAATTTGGGGGCCCCAACGAAGACTGGGTTCCTGAGGCTGTCTTTGGTGTCGAGGCCGAACGACAGCTCACCGCGCGACAGAAGCTCAAGGCAAAAATCGATTATTTCCCAGCGTGGACAGACTTTGGGAACTATCGCCTCGTGTTTGACGGTTCTTGGGAAATCCTTCTGGATGGGTCTGAGAACCTGAGCCTGAAACTCGCAGTCACCGATCGATACGACAGCACGCCTGAGGGGGCTTTACCCAACGACATCTACTACTCGCTGCTACTGCTCTACAAATTCTGAACGTTGACGAGCAGTCCTCTTCGGCCTCATGCCAGCAAAACCATGACCTCGGGTCCGTCGTTGACGGCCAGGACGCTACACTACGGTGATATCGCAGTCCCGTCCGTTTTACTGACAATCGAGATTGATTCATGGCACCTTCGGGTCTTGTCATCTTCGCGACTCCATTCCTGCTAGTTGCTCAACAGCAACCACGAGTCAGTGGCCAAGCCGTATTAGCAATCGTCTTAGGACTGATGGCGGTCCTTGTTGGATTGGTTGGCCTGGCGATCTTCATTCGATACTTCGGCCTTTGGATTCAATCCAAACTAACCGGTGCAAAAATCAATCTGTTTGCATTGATTGGGATGACCTTTCGAAAAGTCAACTCGCGGACCATCGTTCGCACCAAGATCATGGCCACCACAGCCGGACTTGTGGATCCTGATTTGACAAGCGAATCGCTCGAAGCCCACTACTTGGCCGGCGGCAATGTTGCTCAGGTTGTTCGAGCCCTCGTGGCAGCCAAGAAGGCTAAAACCATTTCATTAACATTTCGCGAAGCGGCCGCTATTGACCTGGCTGGGCGGGACGTCCTCGAAGCCGTCAAGACCTCCGTTTACCCCAAGGTGATCGATTGCCCTCCAAGGGGGGCTACAAAGCCTTCACTCGACGCCGTGGCAAAAGACGGCATTCAATTAAAAGTGAAGGCCCGCGTCACCGTTCGAGCTAATCTCCAACAACTCATCGGTGGTGCGACAGAAGAAACAATCATCGCCCGAGTCGGTGAAGGAATCGTCAGTGCCATCGGTTCCGCAGCCGATCATAAAGCCGTATTGGAGAATCCCGACGTGATTTCAAAAGCGGTTTTGGCGAAGCGACTGGACTCGCAGACGGCTTTCGAGATCGTCTCCATCGACATCGCCGACATTGATGTGGGTGCGAACATTGGCGCCCGCCTGCAAGCCGACCAGGCTGAAGCAGACACTCAAGTGGCCAGGGCCCAAGCGGAAAGCAAGAGAGCCGCAGCGGTGGCGGAAGAGCAGGAAAATCTCGCCAAGATCCAAGAAAGCAAAGCGTCAGTTGTGTTGGCTCAAGCCGATGTGCCCAAAGCCATGGCTGAAGCGTTTCGTTCAGGTAGCCTCCACATTTTGGATTACTACAAGCTGCAAAACGTGAATGCGGATACCGAAATGCGCAAGTCCCTTGCCGGTACAACGTCCGCCGGCTCGTCTTCAAAGGGTTAGTGCAGTGAGTGGAGACCTCGATGATTTCCTCCGCCGCGCCGCCCAAAAACGCAAGGCGAATGCTAAAGAGCGGGCGAACTCCAAGCAACCAGAACCGACGCTTGCACCGGAGGGCGGAAACCGAAACAATCCTCCTACAACGGCAAGACGGAGACCGGTAAGCCGCCCATCCTCCGCTGACCAGCCGACGGGTGCAGCCCAAAGCGAAGCAAGACGATCGATCCAGAGGCCGCAAAGAGGCCCTGCATCGATCGAATCGGTCGATGAGATTATCACGGCTGAAGTCGTTTCGGAGACAGCCGCCGAGAGACGGAAAAGAATCCGATCAGCTGCAAGGCGAGCGGCGAGTCAAGACACCAGTGAAAGGTCTCGAGCTGATGAGCAACTCGGCTCGCTAACGAAGTCTCGCGATGAAGATCCTCCGGTCGCCGAAACGTCGAAGGATCTATCAATTGATCCAGCTTTAGACGCCGAAACGCTCATCGCGATGCTACGCAGTCCAGGAGCGCTGGCCTCGGCGGTTATGATTCGCGAAGTGCTCGACCGCCCCACCCACCGTTGGTAGAACACTGACAAATATGGGCTGGTTTTTCGTTTCGGTTGGACTGTCAGCGATTTCGGCATTCTTCGGTGTTCTGTGGTGGACGACACGCGGAATAAAATTGGATCTTCGATCCGATCTCGATCGAACAAAAAGCGAATTCGATGTGCTCAAGGTTTCGCTGAGGGATACACAGCGGCAACAACGACAACTCGCCGTTCTTCTGGATCACATCGATGTTGGTTTGCTCGTCCTCGATCAAGAATCGGAACTGCGATTGCACACCGAAGCAGCAGCTGAGCTTCTTGGCATCAATGCCGCAAAACTTGATAGCCCGATTCGCCTGGCCAACTACTCACGCAACCCAGACCTTCTGCGAATTGCAACCATGCTGGTTGATGAAATGAATCGTAGTGACAGCCTGGAATCGGTGCGTGTCAATCAAAACATCGAAGTCTCAACCCTTCAAAGTGTTCGCACATTGGCAGTGACTGGATTCTGTATCGATGAGGGAGAACGTCTCATTGTGCTGATGCTGGCTGACGAATCGGCTCGTCAACGAAGCGATGAGGTCCGGCGAGAGTTCGTTGCAAACGTATCACACGAACTGAAAACGCCTCTCGCCGCCATCAAGGGCTACGCGGAGACCATCCAACTGGCCCTGGAAGACGACCCAAAAGCGGCTTCGCATTTCATGAATCAGATTTCTCATGAGTGTGTTCGAATGGAAAAGCTTCTATCCGACATGATGCAGTTATCGCGGGCTGACGGAGGCGCTAAACACCTCGAAACGACCGACGTCGACATCAACCGAGTCTTGCGTAGCGCCATCAATTCTCACATTCCGACGACAAGACTCAAGAACCTCGAGCTCGATTCGCACGAACTTGAGAACAAAGTCGTGACTGCCAGGGCCGATCAAGAAGCGACCTTGACCATCGCGACCAATCTGATTGGCAACGCGATCCGATATACACCAGCGAACGGTCGCATTGCCGTGCGCTGCCGATACGACAATGAATATGCCGTCATGGATGTAGAAGACAACGGCATCGGAATTCACCCCAGAGATCAAAGCCGCATTTTCGAGCGGTTCTATCGTGCGGCGAAACGTGGTGAGGTAGACAGCGAGAATCGCCTCGATCGAGGCACTGGCATCGGTCTATCAATCGTTCGCACGCTCGTCCGCGCAATGGATGGACGAATCCAACTGGATAGCGAAGCCGGACGTGGCTCTAGATTTCAAATCTATCTCCCGTCGTCGCAGAAAACCCTTGAATCGGCTGAAGAAGAATCGGGGGAAAATGCCAAAGCGTCGTGAACCACTCGCCGCTGGCGAGGGTCGTCGGTAATCGGTAGATTGAAATCACCTGAACCACCCAAAAGCCTTTGGATAAACCATGAATAAAGCTGACACCCGACGCGGATCAGCCTACGCCGGATTGTCTGTTGCGATTGTCACGCCATTTCGAGATGGCCAAGTGGACTATGATGCGCTGCGTCAACAGATCGATTTTCAGATCGATGCCGGAACGACCTGTGTGGTTCCCGTTGGAACCACCGGCGAATCGCCAACGCTGTCCCATGATGAACACGACCGTGTTATCGTTGAAACCATCCAACACGTTGCCGGACGGGTCAAAGTCATGGCGGGAACAGGTAGCAACAGCACGGCCGAGGCACTCCGGCTGACCAAACGCGCCGCCTCCGAAGGCGCTGACTCCACGCTTCAAGTCGCACCCTACTACAACAAGCCAACCCAGGAAGGCTTTTATCAGCACTTTAAAGCCATCGCCGAAGCAGTTGATATCCCTGTTTGTGTCTACAACATTCCAGGCCGATCGGGCAAAGAAATCGAAGTGCCGACGATCCAGCGGCTTTCAGAGGTCGCAGGCATTGCAATGGTCAAAGAAGCCACTGGCAAATTGGATCAGTGCTCGGCCATTTGCGGAACGACCGACTTAACCGTCCTTTGCGGAGACGATTCGCTGACACTTCCCATGATGGCGGTGGGAGCCGAGGGCGTTGTGTCGGTGGTTGGCAATCTAGTCCCCTCGGTAATGATAGAGTTAACGCGAGCGATGGCCGCGGGCGATCTTGTAGCCGCCCAAACGGTTCACCATCGACTTTTTTCCCTCTGCAGCAACCTGCTCGGGATGGCTACCAACCCGATACCCATCAAAGCCGCCATGGCGATGGTGGGACGAGATACAGGCGAGCTGCGTCTGCCAATGACGCCATTGGAAGATGATGAAAGAAATCAACTTGCACAGATCCTCATGAAAGCTGGGATCGAAGCGATGGCTACAGCTTGACCGCGTAGCAAACCTCGCACTTGTTTCTTGCGAGCTGTTTGACATTGATGCTCTTGGCGACACCCCAAGATTCGATTTCGGATCGCCAACGATCCAGGCGATCCAACCGATCGTAGTGGCCAAGCTTCATCGTCAACAATAGACCTCGAAATGACGTCTGTTCGTTCAACACAAGATTCTTAACCGTCACAAGTGTCTTGTCGGGACGAACGTTTGAGTCGACCATCATCCACTTGGCACCACGAAACTCACGTCGGGGGAAATCCCCCGCGCGACCACGCAAATGCGTAAATCGAGGGTGCTTGAGAATCCGCGGATCCATCTCTGCCGGATCGACACCGATTACTTCGAGGCCAAGCTCTAGCAGTCTTCCACAGGCGCCCCCCGGAGCACTCCCAACCTCGACGGCCAGATCGCCTGGTTGAATATCGAAGCTACTCCATTGGAGTGACTCAGCGGCCTTGTAATAGGCTCTCGAAATTGGTTCATACTTTGGCGAAATCGGCTGGACTCCGCCGGGCCAACTGGAATGGATGTTGGTCAGCGCTGACTCGGCAACATGATGCCCGAAGACCCAGTGGCCGGGCTCGCATAGAACGACATCGAAGACGCTCTCGCCGCTAGAAGCGACCTGATTCGGCTTTTCTTCCCGAATTCGGTCACCCAAAACATCTCGCAACGCGTCAGCAACAACCTGGGACACTTCATCGACGCCAGGCTCGAAATCAAACTTACCGATTGGGGCGCGATCCTTTGGCCAAACATGCAGATGCTGCCAGACACCATCGTCGCCTGCAAGCTCGCGAACGCCTTTCTCTGTCGACGATGTATTAGCGGGACTTGCATCTAAAGGATCAAAGAACTCGCCGATGCACCGGAGAACGTCATCCGACATTGCCTTAAAATCGTTACCGCGACATTGGCCAAGAGACTCAAACTGGCTACGGATGAATGCACCTTTCGGTCGTGCCGCATCGGCATCGTCATGCTTGGCAGTCACCAATCCAGGCCGCGAAAACGCTAGACGCCAGCCCTCGTCAGACATCGCCGACTTAATGGCCTTCTCGGCACCATGGGCGCATGTCAGCGAGACAAACTTGCCTGTTCTATTCGACGTCATGCGATTCCTGATACCTTTTCAATCTTTCCGCAACCCCCGGAATCAAACGCTTCGCGTTCTCGTGGTAAAGCTTCCTCAAAACATCCTCGGGAAGATCCACACCATAGATTCTCCAAAGGCCTTGGGGTGGTGGGGACTTTTCGCTGTAGTCGAAGTACTGATCGCGTGTCTCGAAAAATCTCCAGTAGATTTTCAACCGCGTCTCGGGCCACGGACCGTCGGTGCCGAACATCAGCCGATCCGCGTATTTGATCAAGAATTTTCGAGCCGTGAAGGGCTGGCGTCCAAGTTCGCTGATGCGAGAGGCCGGTTCGATGTAGAGGTTGGGAAACTTATCGAGCCATCGCGAAACAACCTGAAGATCCTCGCTGTGATTTGCGACGTGCGCGCCGATGAAGTTGGTCTTGGGATTTCTGGCAATCACACGATTGCGAGCTTCCAATAGTTCCATCCGCGAGGGGAACTCATCACCTGCAAAACTCCAGTCCGGATGTCGCGTTAGCTCTTCATAGCGTTCGTTATTCTTGTCGACCGGCTCGAAAAACGCCGCCGGATCCGAAGTATGAATGATCACCGGAATTTTGAGTTCGCCACAAGCCTTCCAAATCGGATCCCAACGACGGTCGTCGATCTGTATTAGCGAACCATCTGGGTTGCGATATCCAAGTCCAAACCGCTTGAATATTTTAAGTCCACTTGCTCCTTCGGCGACGGCCTCTTTCATGGCCGCGGCGGTTCTCTTGGCGAACCCAGGACGATGACATGCGTACGTCGACGGATCTTTTAGGTCACCGTCGCCGACCCAATCGACGTTCATGAAGATCAAAAAACGATCCTCGTGTTCTTTCCAAAGGAAGTCCATGTGGTTTTCGAATTGTTCTCCCAGTCGCCCATCTAACGAGACGCATGCGGCGATCCCATTCCGATCCATCACGTTGACGAAGTCTTCCAACGCCGTGCGACTACCCTTCAACTTAAAATGAAAG
>JBCCKZ010000129.1:0-10967 GCA_039027135.1 Planctomycetota bacterium | reverse complement strand
GCTTTTTTCAACCCACAATTACGAATCAAGCGTATTCCACTGGATGGAATGCCCATTGCATCGATGGATCGAAAATGACCGAAGGAACTGCCGCCGTGTCCGCTATTGCCAGCAAATCCTCATCCCCCACTCCACAGGGAGCTCCGCAAGGCGGTTCGTTCATTGGTGAATTGTTCCACGCCGGTCTTTATAAGCCCAATCAAGGCCGGATCGTTCGCCAAGTCACCGCGCTCGCCATCATGGTGGTTGTGGCATTGGCGTCGTGGTCCCTGTATTCCTTCCTCAGGAGCTACTCGGAATCTGGCTCTTTAGTTCCCTACGCCATTCCTGGCGGCCTGCTCGTTGTGGGTGCATGGCTTTCATTCAGGCTCGTCCACTGGCCACGATTTGCTGATTTCCTCGTCGCCGTCGAAGCCGAGCTCAACAAGGTGACTTGGCCTGGAAAAGACGAACTGCGTCGAGCTTCTTTTGTCGTGATATTCACGATTGCGTTCCTCGCTATCGCATTGTTCCTGTTCGACATCATGTGGCAGGGCATTTTCAGCGTCATTGGTATCGCTTAGGCGATATTGGCCCTAGCCGTTTCTTCCTTGGGGCGATAAAGTTCTGGACTTTTCGCAATCCCTCCAGCCATCGAATTTTACGACTTGCCGTGAGCTCGACCGACCCCTCTGACGAAGCCCTGACCGAGTCCGCCACCATTTCGGGTGTTGATGGGGAAACCGGAACTGCTGGTGTTGATGGCGAAGAAAATGTAGCCGCCGAGGCTTCGGACGAAGGCGTGTCGGATTCTCCCGCTCCTCCGCCTCCTGCCCCAGCCCCTCCACCCGCCAAGGTTGAGGCCGAGGGCGCTGCGGAATCTGATGAGCCGAAGAACACGGTTCGCCCAATCAATCTTGATGGCAGCCCCGACACAGGCGATGCACCGACGATGGATTGGTACATCCTCAAGGTGGCCTTCAATCGTGAAGACTCCGTTGCCGATGCTCTCCGCACGAACGTCAAGCGAGAGGGTATGGACGAGTACTTTGGCGAGATCTTCGTGCCTACCGAAGATGTCGCGACGTTCACTCGAGATGGCAAACGAAGGATCACCAAACGGAAGCTTCTTCCCGGCTACATCATGGTGAAGATGATCATCAATGATGATTCTTGGTTCCTCGTTCGCGAGACCGGAGGTATCAGTGATTTCACTGGTGCGGCCGGCAAGCCCATGCCAATGGAGCCCGAGGACATCGAGCGGTTCATCAATGCACCTCAGGTTGAGGATGAAGACGAAGAACCACAGATCAAAATTGGAATCCCGTTCAAAGTGGGTGATCGCGTTCGCGTCAAAGAAGGCAACTTCGAGAATCAAGAAGGCGATGTCGATGGAGTCGATCAAGCCAACGGCCGCGTGACCGTGATCATCAACATCTTCGGTCGAAGCGTTCCTATGGAACTGGACCACTGGCAGGTTGAGCCGCTTTAATTTTGCGAATCCCGACTAAGAGAAGTCCTGATTCACCTTCAAAAACTGAAAACAACATCACAAAACTGAACTCTCATGGCAAAACAAGTCACCGGCGTCGCTAAGTTTCAGATCCCTGGCGGCCAAGCTACGCCCGCACCTCCGGTTGGTACCTCGCTAGGTAAGTTTGGTGTGAACCTAGGCCAGTTCGTCCAAGCGTTCAACGATCGCACCAAAGAGTACAACGGCACTCCGATCCCCGTCATCGTGACGGTCTACAACGATCGCAGCTTCGAGTTCATCACCAAAAGCCCCCCAGCGGCCTCGATGCTCAAGGATGCTGCCGGAATCGCCAAAGGCAGTGGTGTTCCCAACAAAGACAAGGTCGCCAAAGTGACCCGAGCGCAATGTGCTGAGATCGCCGAGAAAAAGATGGCTGACTTGAACGCCCGTAGTGTTGATCAAGCCGTTCGCATGATAGAGGGCACCGCCCGCAGCATGGGAATCGAAGTCGAAGGCTGAGGAACTTATCCCCCTCGGTGGTTGTTGGTTTCTAGACAAGCTCGGCCAGCACACCATCCTTCCACAGAAGGATGTTAGCTAGTGGCAAGCAGTCTGTCAGAATCAAAACCGAGGTAGCGGACCTGGCCAACTGCGTGTCGATTTAATGAGCCGCAACGCGATAGCGTCTGGTTCTGAAGAGTAGCCGTGTGTTAGCGCACCGCGGCGGATCATTGATTTCACAGATGTCATTAAATCGATAGGCCGCTGAGAGTTTCGGTTCGAGCGGGATCATGAGGGTTTGAAGCCGAAACTCTTCGCGAGGTCAGCTACGGATTAGCCCAAATTGTTCAATTGGAAGCACCGCTAGCTTCAATCTTCCCAATCAGCTGCATCAATTCAGGGACTAGTATTCGCATCGCCTGACTGCGGTGGCTGATCGCTCGCTTGACCGCCATCCCAAGCTGGCCAAAGGTCTTGTGGTACTCGGGTATCACAAAAAGAGGGTCATACCCAAAACCTTCACCACCAGATCGCTCCGCTGCGATGACTCCTCGGCAAACTCCATGAGAGGTCAACTGAACGTTGCCCTGAGGATCAGACAAACACGCGTGACAGTGAAACGCTGCGGACCGCTGTGTCGTCGGCACACCCTCCAGTTCACGCAACAACTTATCGTTGTTGGCCTCATCATCGCCGTGTGTCCCCGCATATCTCGCTGAGTAAACGCCGGGCTCACCCTTTAAAGCATCAACAGTCAGGCCGCTATCTTCGGCTAAAACCCAAGCGTCAAGATTGACGGCTTGCTCGCACGCTTTAAGAGCAGCGTTCTCGGCAAACGTGCTACCCGTTTCATCAACTTCGATGGCGGCTGAGAACTCTGACAACGCCCGCACGCGAATGGCTTCACTAGGAAGCAACATCTCCAGCTCGCGGAGTTTCTTTGCGTTTCCAGTGCCTAGAATCAGTTCAAACATTTAGGCATGATAGCCATTTAACTCACCGACGGGTGAGCACGCCATACAGGCTCTTCTTCGTCTTCCGAGGAATCGCAATGGCTCGAGGCTGTGGATCGAATGGTATGTTCCGAATGTTCTTGGCCGCGAAACCATCAGCACCCGCGGGTACTTGCTGCTTCAGCCCCGGATCCACGTTGTAAGCATTGAATTTTCTCATCACGGCCACAATCTCAGGATCATATTCAAATCCCCCACCGGGAAGTTCGCGACCGAGGATATCGAACGCACCGACGGTAACAATCGACTGATCTCGATCGTGAAACTGGTACGCCTCAACCCCCTGCTTGCGTAGTTCCTTGCACATCATGTCGGCTTTCATAGCAATCCTCTTGAAGCGACGAGCGTTGGGGATGAAGTCGGCTTGACCAGACTTCTTCTCGAATGCGGCACGACCGTAGAATGTTTTTACGACGACAGTGAAAGCACCGTCGGTATCAAGAAGGTTGTGCTCAGGCAGCTCGCGATTGAGCTCCATCACAAAAGAATCAACCTGTGGTGCGATGAAAAAGTCTTCGGGCAGGAGTGGATTCCGCGTCACGAAGGCTTTGGCCATGGGACCGACACTGTTTTCTTCCTTCCCGTAAGCCTTGATCATGGCGGCCATCCTCTTGACGGTTGTGGGAAGTCGATCGGTGCTTTCTTCAGCTTCCTTCGCGTCCTCTTGCTCCAACACCGAGGGTCGAGCAGCCTTGATCCGCTGGAGATCATCCGCGATCGATGGGTGGCGAAGCGAGTCGTATTCACCTACAAGCACGGCATAAGCCTCATACTTGTACTCATTGGCGTACTTGTACTCTCTCATTCCGGTGGCATCGGTTCCCAGCGAGCCGGTGAAGTCAAAGGCTTCCTTGTGAATGAATGCGGGCAGTCGGAGTGTTTGACGAATTTCAATGGCCAGCTGATTGGCCCGCTCACGCGCACCTTCGCCCATCAGAGTTGACGCTAGGATGAGAAACGGGCCATCGGATTGGCTGAGCTCATAAATCTGCTGCGGATCCGCAGAAGGTCCAGCCGGCTTAAGCAATCGCTTGAAAAACGACGGTGAATCGCCTTTTGCTGAGACTCCAAATGCAACCACCAAGGCAACTGGCAGGAGCGTGAACCAGAAGTTTGAGCGAGACAAACGCATCATTCGTTCGGCAATTGGTCAGGGGTTTAACGTGGCTTACAAAGAACCGAAGATGCCCTCCAGGGCAGCCCCGAGGTTGTTCCCTTACCAAGTCCGCCGCCGTCGGACATAGGCCAATTGAACTTGAGCAGAATTTGATTTTTCATGGAATCTGAACTGGAAAAAATCCTCGCATTGAGTCGCGAGATGGCCAAACAAGCGGGCGAAGTTTTGCTCCATTTCCGTCGCGAGGGGGCGAACGTTCGGAGCAAATCGGACGGGGATGGCCCTTCGTACGATTTAGTATCCGATGCGGATATTGCCAGCGAACGATTGCTTGGCCAGCTCATTAGTGATGCTTATCCCGGGCATGAGATCCTCGGCGAAGAGGAATATCGCGGCGACTCCTCGGCAGAACACCTTTGGGTGATCGATCCGCTCGACGGCACCAACAACTACGCTCACAGTGTTAATCACTTCGCCGTTTCAATCGGCTACCTGAGAGCGGGCCAACCTACCGCCGGCGTCGTCTACAACCCCGCTTCTGGCGACTGCTATCACGCCGCCGTCGGTAGCGGAGCGTTTCGAAATGACCAACCCATTCGGGTCGATCCTGCCAATTCGTTGGATCAGGTACTGATTGGCTGTGGCTTTTACTACGACCGCGGCGAAATCATGCGACGGACTCTGGGGGTGATCGAAGAGCTCTTCGGTAAGAACATTCACGGAATCCGCCGGTGGGGAACTGCGTCTTTGGATCTATGCGCCGTCGCCGATGGTCAATTTGGTGGTTTCTTTGAGTATCAACTTTCACCTTGGGATGTTGCCGCAGGTCGGCTGATCGTGACGGAGGCCGGTGGTTTAATCACCAATGCATCTGGTGGCCCCATTCCGATGGAACAATCCAGCGTGGTTGCGGGCTCTCCGGAGATCCACTCGATCCTTCAGGAAATGGTTCAACGTCACCAACGAAGTGAGTCGTGACCGGAATACAAACTTAGCGATTCGAGGTTCCGGCTGAATTCCAGACTAGACCTTGTGTGTAGCCCGTTGTCGTCTGCGAGAATGAGCTAGTCGCCGATCCTCAAGTTTTAAGTACGAGCCATGAGTTCATCTGAAATCGAAGTCTTCCGCGGAGAGCCAGCCGACATTGGTTCGGTCGCGCCATTGGACATGCTCGTCGTGGCGCCGCACCCTGATGACGCTGAGATTGGTTTGGGGGGCACCATTATCCGAATGGTCCAACAGGGTTTCCGAGTGGGCATTTTGGACCTCACCACTGGTGAACCAACGCCGCACGGCAGCGAGGAGATTCGAGCCAAAGAAACGCAAGTGGCAACGGACATCCTTGGCGTTGCCTGGCGAGGAAATGCGGGTCTGATCAATCGCGAATTGCAAGCAACGTTGGAGGCTCGCGGCAGGCTTGCAAGCTTCTTTCGCATGCTTAAACCACGTTGGCTATTCGCGCCCTATTGGGTCGACGCTCACCCCGACCATGTGGTTGCAACCCAACTAATCGAAGACGCGAGGTTTTGGTCCAAACTCTCCAAGACCGATATGCCTGGCGATCGATTTCACCCCGAGCGAGTGCTCTACTATCTTTGTATCCACCTACGACTAGCCGTCGATCCAGCCATCATTGTTGATATCACAGATCAATGGGCAGACAAAAAACGCAGCATAGAAGCCTATCACTCTCAGGTCATTGTTGGTCGCCCCACCAACCCGCCAACCTTTGTTGATCGGATTGAAATCAGTAACGCCCACTATGGCGGGTTGATTTCGACAACCTACGGCGAAGCGATCTGTACGAAGGAACCTCTAGGCGTGAGCTCTTTGCGAGATTTTCTCTAGCGGCGAGCAACATTTTCGCCGCGTGACTTCGGCGACTCGTATCGCTCGAGAGACGCAGTCAATCCTTCGAGCCATTGATCGACTTCCATTCCAAAACTCTCGAGCGAACGATCGCTAAATCGTCCCGCGAGTTCCAACCAGTGGTCAGCGACCACGGATGCCGAAGTGTTTGCTTCGGCTTGAGGCTTCGATGGAGTGTTTGGATCAATGGTATTCATTGCGGATGCTCCCAGTCGTTGGCAGTCCCAGACCTAAGTGATTCTCTCTAGGAGAGAGGGATTAATTTTGGAAGGCCAAAGCTGACACGAGGCCAGATTGATGACGCGTTCTAAAAAAGAAACCCACCCCATCAAATCCAGTGACTTGCTCCGGCAATCGATAGACGCGATGAAGTGAAGGTTGTTCACGGCAAAACCTATACCGACGGCTTACCCTGTTTCACGAAACAATCCCTAAGTCCCTTTAAACAAGTCACTTAAGTCGCAGAATCATCTCGCATTTTTTTCTTTGAATGAAGCCATTTGCCAACGTGATGTGCCAATTTGACTACATCCCGGGCAACTCATGAGGCATTTACGCCACAGCAAAAAAATTCCCTGCAATTCCCCCAAGATTCACGACAGACCGCCGAATCCCTTCTCGTGACCCGACGCCGGCTGGTGCCGGATCGTCCTTCCAAGATTCAATCACCCTCGGGGAAATCCATGTTAAAGAGAACCATCGTGGGCGGAACCGCCCTGGCCCTTCTGTCGACCGCAACCCTCGGCGTCCCGCTCTGGAGCTACGCTCGTTGCGGTGCAAGCTACCTAACCCAGTCCGCCTCTGAGGCGATGCCAATTGAATGGGAGATCAAGCGAGCCCGACAGATGATTGCGGACCTGGATCCTGAGATTCAAGGCAACGCAAAGCAGATCGCCCGCGAGAAGATTGAGACCCGTCGTCTGCGGACTCAGGTCGAAGAAACTCAAGAACGACTTGCAAAAGCTGAAAATGACATTGAGCGTCTGCGTGACGATCTCGCCGGCGGACAGGAGTATTACACCTACGCCGGACGAACTTACACCTCCGTTCAAGTCAAAAATGACCTTGGTGAACGCTTCAAGCGTTTCAAGACACGTAAGGAAACCGCCCAAAAGCTTGAGCAGATGCTCAACGCTCGCGAGCAAACTTTGTCGGCTGCCCACGGTCGAATGGACGCGATGATGGCTGCGAAGCGAGAATTGGAAGTTGAGATTGAGAATCTTCAAGCTCGACTGGGTGCGATGCGAGTCGCTGAAGCCAGTCAAGGTTTAGCATTCGACGACAGCCATCTATCGCAAACGAGGAACCTTCTCGATGAAATCCACACTCGCTTGGATGTGATCGAAGAAACTCAAGCTGTCGATATCGAGTATTTCGGTGAGATTGATCTCGACGAAGAGAAGAATGTCGACATCCTGGATGAGGTCGCCGCCTACTTTGATGTTGAACCGAAGGCTGACGCTGAGGCACTCGTTGCCATCCAACTCGACTGAGCGAAGCGGGCTCAAGGCCCGTGTTCGCAACCCGTTGGGTGAGCAAGGGACCTGTTATCAGTCCAACGCGTGAGCGAGGGAAAATTTCACGGCCCGACGCGTAAGCGAGGGAAACCAGAGAATTCCTCGCTTACGCTATTCAGAGTGCTTCGAGCACATACAGCCAATCGCCAGCGGCAACCGACAGATGCCCAGCGGCATTTACGGCAACGGCAAACAATCTCTTTTTCACGCCTTCAACTGCAATCAATCTACCGTGAACACTTGTCCGCCCCGTCGAAATCTCGCCAACCATTGGCGACTATGGGTCGACGGAGCCGGTGGATTTGACCTTTTGTGCGGTGATGAAGTGAGCTTTGGCGGACCTTTGGGAGCGGGCATTGCCGATGTCACTCTCATGGCTCAGCTGCCTCGAGCCGTCGGAAAATTGGTCCGCGGCAGCAAGTTGGGCGGCAACGAATCAGCTTGGCAACTGGCTGGTGAACAACAAGTACAGTGGCTTCGCAACGGAGACACGATCGAACTTTCTTCCCAGTGCAAGCTGCGATGCAACCGCTACAGCCAGCTCTGCCAGACATGGTCATTCGCCGCCTTGGCACCATCCCGATTCGCTAGCGGAATCGATCGAGTGCTATGGGTCGACCAAGTTGTTCTCATGGGCGAAGCAGAATCAAATCACATCCGTGTCGAGGGCCTTCCTACGGCAACGCTCATGTGGCAGGCGGATTCAGCTCAGTGGGTTTGGCGTCAAAACGTGACGGCCCCCTGGGAAAACCTTCAATGCGACCAGGCCTTGGCAATGGGTGACGTAAGAATGATGTTGGAGACGGTCCAATGAAGTGCCTGCTCACAACGGCTGCTCAAACACGGCAAGCATCGGCGAAGCTCGCGCCGGCGAACGATTATGGCGGCGGCGCGCCCCCGATGAGGTCCAATCTTCGCCCTGAGGAATACTCGAAATCTTTAGACTGCGAAGATTCGAGCTCCGCCGATACAATGGACCAGATGAAGTTCACGCACCCGCCCGGTTCTCGCCCCTTGGATCGATACACGATTCGTCGTGGAGTCGGCGTGGGTGGATTTGGCGAGGTGTATTTTGCCGTTTCCGATGCCGGCAAAGAGGTAGCCCTTAAACGAATCCAACGCCATCTCGAGATCGAGCTTAGAGGTGTTCGACAATGCCTCAATCTCAAGCATCCCAACGTCATCTCGCTGTACGACATCCAGCAGGATGACGATGACGGCTGGTGGGTGGTCATGGAGTATGTCGCCGGCGAGAACCTGCGAGATCGCCTTGACCGAGAATCCAATGGAATGGCGCTTCCAGAGGTTCGTTTGGCATTCGCACAGATCGCGTCTGGCGTTGACTACCTTCACCAAATGGGGCTGGTCCACCGTGACTTGAAGCCCGGTAACATCTTCGATGATATCGGAACGATGAAGGTTGGTGATTGCGGCCTATCCAAATTCATCTCGGCAACTCAACGAGGCGGACAAACCGAAAGCGTCGGAACATTCCATTACATGGCACCCGAGATTGGTCGTGGTGAGTACGGCCGTGGTATCGACATCTATGCATTAGGTGTCATCCTTTTTGAGATGGTGACCGGTCGAGTTCCCTTCGAAGGAGAGAGCTCGCAAGAGATCATCGTTAAGCATCTCACCGATCGCGTGGACACCACTGGCATCGACAAAGGTATCGCCAAGATCATTGATCGGGCGATGTCCAAGAAGCCAGAAGATCGTTACGCAACCGTCGAACAGATGGCAAACGACTTCGAGAACGCATGCCGCCTCTCGATCGGAGAAGCGTTTCCCGCAAGCGTCACACCTCAAGGCGACAACGTACCCGAAGCCGTCTTGGATCTCGAACCGGTCTATGTTGCGAGAACCATGGGTGAGTCGCCAGGCGTCGGAAACCAACCACGGCAGCCCGACGCCAGAAACAACCAAACCGGAAAGTCACCCGAGCCAATCGCGGCGGCCGCAAAGTCGGCTACCGACGAAGTGCGTGTTTGGTGGAATGGCATGGAAAGTCGTCCCGCAGTTCGCTTCGCGCTCGTGGTTGCTGCAAGCGTCGCGCTCATGACTCAGGCACCTTGGCTTGTTCCTTTGCTTGTCTTCGGCTTGACAATCTATGCGATCTACTACGTTGGACGCTCTCTCGTACTGGGAGATTCGACCGATCCCGCACTAGCCCAAACGCTTCACGCCTACCCTAATGTGCCTGCCACCTCGCCGCCCATGGCGAAGGCGCAGTGGCGTGCCATGATGCGTCAGGATCTTCGCTCGCGCACCAAGCTCACACGTTCAGCTGAATTAACCACGTCATTATCGACCGCATCTGTTGGGACATTGGTTCTGTCGGCGATCGCAGCCCTGATTGGTCTGGGTCGCGGTCCTTTCGATGCGGTTGCATTGGCACCCTATGTCCTCGCGGCCTCCACCGTGTTCGGTATTTCCTGGAGTTTATTAGTTCTTTCAAAGACTTGGGAACGCGGCGATGGAGACAATCTTTCGCGTCGCCTCGCATCGACCGGTGTGGGTGCGGTAGCAGGAGCGATGTTCTATAGCCTTGGTTCGGTTCTCATGGTTCCGATGAACGAAGGCTTGGTTCGCGATGTCGATGCATCTGCTTTACCGTCTTCGCTATACAGCATTAGCGGGCCCACGCTGGGTGCCGTGATGGCTCACTTTGCATTGCTTTTCTGCCTGCTTAGATGGTGGCGATGTGTCGATCCACTACGCCGCACAAGACTGAGCCTCTGGGGTGTTGCGGTCGCGGTCGTTGGTGAATGGCTATTGCACCAGTTCCTGCCGATCCCACAACCAACGGGAATGATGGTCGCCGGCGGTGTCGCCATGGTGATCCAATTATCATCACCCTGGATGGATTTCCGTGAACACGTCGAAGCTCAACGCAAGTCAAATGTCACCAATGCGTCGGCTGGCCATCGGGTGCATGGCGGGGCTCGAACCATGGAGGTAACCGGATGAGTCCAATCCAACTTTTGCACGACATTTTGATCGTCGTTCTCGCTTTAACGGCACAGGCTGATTCAAACAAATCCCCAGCGACCAGTAGCGATAAGACGACGAAGCTCTCGGTTGCACCGCTTGATCAGGTGATCTATCCCGAGACCCGTCCAGCCTGGCTTGACCAAGAGTCGATCGATGACAGGGCGGTGGTCCAGTCATTGAGACTCCATCGGTCCGAAGCGGAAGCCAAGGCGGAGTTCATTGCCCTCGTTCGTGCCTATGTTGCCGAACACCTTGAAGAGCTATCAAAGCAATCCGACGTTGATTTCTATCGGATCGATGACAAAACACTTCTCAAAGACTTTATCACCGAAGCCTATCAAGGAACGGCCCAGCGAGGCGGCGAGACGCTGCACGAAATGGGTGGGCAGTTCGTATTTCCTGAGCAGCATCGTCAGGCGGCTGCCAATGCCTGGGACAACAACTTGGTGGGTGATCGGATGTTTGTCGTCGCGATGGCCGGTGGCGGTCTGACGGTTTCG
>JBCCKZ010000128.1:0-11013 GCA_039027135.1 Planctomycetota bacterium | reverse complement strand
AGGATGAAGATGGATTTGGGATTTCGCCTTTTGAACCGTTCGATGGAGATGGTTTCAATAGTGTTGCTTCTAGCTCGGATCTAGTTGGAGCAATTGCAACCGATCCTGATGATTTTTATGTCGAGGGCTTTTTCGAGCCACTCGCTCCTGGTTTTTGGGGTTTGTTTAATTCGACGGTAGCCAATCCGTTCGATCCTAACTTACCGCCACCGGCTGACCCAAACAGCGTGCTTCCCAGCGAAGGCTGGGCTTCAGCATCGACAGGTCCGTCAAGTCTTTTGCTTCAGGACGAAGCTTGGTACGGCTTCTCTTTTGGCCCCAGCTTCCCAGTTCCTCCACCTAGTCAGCCCGGTGTGAGTGCCGTTCCAGAACCGGGTTCAGTCGTAGTCCTTGCTTGCGTCACGGCGGTTGCTGGACTTCGTCGTCGGTCACGACGCTAGGTCAGCACACTCGAATTCTCCGAAATCAAGTGTGCACCTTGTTGTCTCGAGACATGAACCGCTTCGAATCGAATTTCGATTTTGTTCGGGCGGTTCGGGTGACCAAGCACTATCCTCGAGCTCTAAGCAAAATACCTGACTCAAATCCCTGGTAACTGGGGCCAATTGTTATCGGGGCTTTTCGTTAGGTGTGAGTGCCTCGGGTAGTTCTAGCTCGCCGCGTCCTGCGGCGGCTAGCCGTTCTGGATGATCGATCACGAGGTAATGTCCGTGGTCGGCAGTGACAATCACGCATGTGACATCCCAGGCTCGATTGTCCTGGATCCAATCAACAACGGCTTCAAAGGCTTTTTCGCCGCTAAGCACTGCACCGATGCTACTGTCGAGGTTATTGGCGTGGTTGGCCCAATCAACATCGCCGGCCTCGATCATGAGCCAGAATCCATCGATGCTCTGTTCAAGGACCAACAGGGCAGCTCGTGTCATGTCCGCCAAGGTTGGGTTTTCATAAAGGTCGGCCTCGGAATAACGTTCGTGGCCTTTGACGTCGAAGCTCGGATTGAACTTTCCGTCCGCGGTTTGGAAGGGGAGGTGTCCACCACGAGTTCCATAGAAGCCGAACAATCTTTGTTGTGTTCTAACCGCTCGGCTAGCAGCCTCCATCAGACGCTCGCTACCTGATACGTCTTTTGTTCGCTTCGCAACGATGTACCTGCCTCCGTTGTCGACGTCGATACGTCGAACATCCTCTTCGTGGACGTACTTGTTGCCGGCGGCGAAGTTGTTTCCTTGTAGTTCGTCTTCCCCGACGCCTTCGCCATAGCCGCCGCCAATCAACACATCGACACCGGGGAGAGGGTCACGACGATGAGAAGAAGAACGCAAGCCAAGCAAGTCGCGAGCAATGTCTTGATAGTCCTTTCGCGATACGTTGTTGGCATAGGCTGCACCTGGGGTCGCGTGGGGTTTGGGGAAGCTGGTGACGATGCCATCGGCTGCCTCGTGTTCCGACTGAAGGTACCGGGCAATGGGCGTCACCTGTGTGCCGTCGGGAAGTACATTGATCGCACCATTGTAGGTCTTCACTCCGCTGCAAAAGCTTGTTGCGGATGCTGCTGAATCAGTGACGGTGTGAGGCATCTCACGGTCGTTACCAATCAGGTATCCGCGATTGGTTTGTTCGAGCCAAGGTGCTCTTCCACCTCTCGAAACGTCATAGCCACCCGTGATGGGAAGGCCAGCACCGTCGGTGGTTTGGGCATCCACGTCCGAGGGACAGCCTCCCCTTGCCGGGCTAGTGACGACTAAGCCAAAGTCCGTCGGCGCCACGCGGTAGTCCTGAAAGGTTAGTCCTGTTCCGCGACCCGATTGATATTGATCGGCACCGTTCTTGTAGATAGCGGCCGCTCGTGTTGTCTGCCAATCCATGCCATCAAATACCATCAGAATGACGTTCTGAATGCCAGATTCATAGGCAGCCTTCTGGATGTCGTACAGATCGGTTTGGTCAAAGTACAAGGCGACTGGATTGACTGTGCTTTTGGGGACTTCGCCGTATAGGCGGGCCAGCCTCTTCGGATCCTGATAGACGCTTCCTCTTTCTCGCAAAGCGTCTAGTGTCCAGCCAAACGTATAAACGGGAATCAGCCGGTTGCTATGATTGACCCACGCGCTGAACTTGTCGGGCTGATTGCCCCAATGCCCATAAACCGGCTTTTGCGTTTTAACGGAATCCTCCTGTAGCTGGCGCATGGGATCGTCTGCCGGTTCTTCGGCTTCGATTGCGTGGCCAACTGTAACGCTTAATGCGGCATACAGCAGACACCGAGAGCAAGCAATGATCTTGTTATGAAAACGGTGTATCGAGATGGGGTCTGTATTCACTTGAACACTTTGTTGGGCGGGAATTCACCATAGCTTAGCTTGAAATATCTCGCATGCTGCTGCAGGTAACCTACGCTTCCGAGGAAGGAACAGTATTCTCGTCAAGTTGGTCAATTCGAACTCTCCGCAAACTGTTATGTCTGCGTCCGCACTTTCTCAACGTATTGCCGAGCAGCGCCCCGAATTGTCTTCGCTCGACGTCGCTCGTATGACGCTGCTACTGCTGACTTCGGAGCCGAACGCTCAATCTCTCGACGAAGAGCAACTCGCAAGATCATGTGATGAGGTTGCCTTCCGACTTGAATCGGTGGTCGATCAGTATGGTGCTGTGGCCGCCGAAGTGGACCGTCTTTTTTCAGATGGGCCGGCTGAGTATTCACCCGAGCAACTTTGGACGCTCCTGAAGGCCGTGAAAGTTCAGAGTCAGCTCATCGATCTGTACACGGACGTTCCAGCGCTAGCTTAGCCTATCGTTTTAACTGCGGAACTAGATCGTGTGCCGCGAGGCATTCAAAAATGAACTCTCGACGAAGTGTCGTGATCTAGCTATCGCGTTGGCGAGATCCGCTACTGATTTCGGACATTGGCGGGATTCATTGCGAGACGCAAGAGATTATTGGTACTGAAGACGCGGATCATCGAGGCCGAGCTTTTTCATTTTCTTGTAAAGAGTCGTTCGATTGATATCGAGTGAATCCGCCGTCGCCGCACGATTCCACGCATGTCGTCGTAGCGATTGCAAGATGATTTGCCGCTCGGGCCCCTCAAGCGCTTCTTTCAAAGTTCGTCCTTCGGACTGACTCGCACTTACTGAAACCTCAGGTGCGTCCATGAGGTTAATTTCAGTGTCTTTCTGACCTTTCAACTCGGGCGGAAGGTCATCAACCGTGAGGACTTTGTCACGTCCCAGGAGTACGGCTCGCTCAACAACGTTTTCAAGTTGTCGGATGTTCCCGGGCCAATGGTACGACTCCATCTTCTCTATCGCATCGCGGTCAAAGCCCTCCACCTCTCGACCGCTTGTCTCGGCAGACTCTTGGATGAAGTGATCGATCAGTAGCGGGAGATCACCGATCCTTTCGCGAAGCGGTGGAAGTACGATATTGACGACATTGATTCGGTAGAATAGATCTTGGCGAAAATCGCCTTTGGCAACGGCCACCGATAGATTCTCGTTGGTTGCCAGGATCACTCGGGTGTCCACTTTGCGAGTCTGAGTTCCACCAAGCGGCTCAAACTCGAATGTTTGCAATACGCGGAGTAACTTGACTTGCATCGCCGGTGAGGCTGTTGCAATTTCATCAAGGAACAACGTCCCCTGGTCGGCGGCGTCAAACTTTCCAAGTTTGTCGTGATTGGCCCCAGTGAAAGCACCCGCGACGTGTCCGAAAAGCTCACTTTCAAGCAGTGTGTCAGGAAGTGCTCCACAGGCGACCTCGATGAGCGGATTGCTGCGTCGTGAAGACCGATTGTGGATCGCACGGGCGATCATGCTCTTGCCGGTACCATTCTCACCAGTGATAAGGATCGAAGCTTTTGCATCAGCAACCGACTCGATCGTGTCGAAAATCTTGAGCATTCGGTAGTCGTGGCTGAGGACGCCTTCGGCCCCCACACGACGATCGAGTTGCTTTCGAAGCTCTTCATTCTGCTTCGAAATCGATCTCTGTTCGGCGGCACGTTCGATGGCGAGCTGCAGCTCTTGATCAATGAGAGGTTTGGTCAAGAGATCCAATGCACCTTGGTTGACGGCATCGATCGCTGTCGATGGCGTGGCATACCCTGTCATCGCGAGGATAACCATATCGGGATAGCGTGATTTGATCTCGCTAATGACCAATAAGCCATCATCCTCACCAAGTCGCAGATCGATCAGCAATAAGTCGAATCGCTCCTCATGCAATGCGTTCCAGGCGGCCTCGACATCACAAACTCCGATCGCGGTGAAGCCGATCTCGTTGAGCCAACTGGCCATCGACTCAACGAGCATGCGGTCATCATCGACCAGCAGGATTCTTACGCTCTTAGATTGGCTCATCGCCTGTCCCAAGGTTTTTGGAAGGATGAGGTCCACAAACGACCCATGTAGATCTAGGTCACCGCTAGCGTGTTGTCAAAAAACAACAGTTGAATTGGTGAGAGGGCCCGCTTTCGCATAGAGAATCAGAGGAGTTTCGCTCAGTGGAACATTCTGGTCAGCCTTATGGGCCGTTAAGGGGAGAATTCAGGGTCATTGAGGGGTTGGCGACAGACTTGTGCGATTTTTGAACGCTTCAAGCTGGCCTTTGCAACCGGTTCTCAGCAGAATCGTTGCGGGGCTGCGTAGGAATCTCCTTGAGCAAGCGGTCTCACCGTAGCCTCATTTTTCGAGAGTATGTCCAAACGCATCATCATCGTTGACGACCACGAGATCTTCTGCGCGGGGCTTGCAACGCTTTTGCAAGAGACACCTTTCGAGGTGGTTGGCAGTTTCCAAACGACGCAAGGCGCCGAGAGCTTTTTGGGAGAGAAAGAGGTTGATTTGGCCATTTTGGATGTGCGTCTGAAGTCGCCGGACGGCCTCGACTCAATCGAGGTGTTCGATCGTAAATACGGCGTCCCTTCGGTGATCATGAGTGCCTCTGATAATCCCGCTTACATCGCTCGTGCCTACGTGCTCGGAGCGCGAGATTATTTGGTCAAATCAATGGATGGTGAATCCATGACGAATGCCATTGGACGGGCAATGGTTGGAAAAGCCCCTATGGACAATAGTCTCATGCATCAAATTGGCGTTCAGCTTCGCTTTGAGCCGAAGGCCGAAGCAATGCCAAAGGGGTTTCCTCTCACATCGCGGGAAGCACAGGTCTTACGACATATTGCCTATGGCCTCAGTAATCGGGAGATCGCGATCTCGCTAAGGCTTTCAATTGAGACCATTAAAGAGCATGTACAAAACATGATCCGAAAGATTGGTGCCGCCGATCGAACAGACGCTGCCGTGAGAGCGATCAAGGCGGGCTTGGTCGAGTAGCCCTGCTGAGAATCCTTGCGAAGTCTCCTGGAGTTCGGTTTTGTCGGCGATTGCAGGTATGAGAGCGATTGCAGTTATGACTGCGATTGCGGGCCAGTGCTCTTCGTCTGTTGGTTTTTCGGATAGGCTCTAAATCTGGATGGAGCACTAGTTTCCCAGGGGAACGTGAATACGATTCCGGAAACTCTCCAAGAACGTAGGTTATTCCTTTTTGATCTGATGGCAGCACACGCTCGACCCGATATTCCTGAATCGAGTGCGGTCATTGTCAAAGTGGGCACTCGAGTGCTGACGGCTGATGATGGCCGTTTGGATCGTGCGCGTATCGATGTTCTCTCGGAAGGTCTGTGCGCGATCGCCGAGACCGGCCGACCGGTCGTTTTGGTCAGCAGCGGTGCCGTCGGTGCTGGCGTGGGTAAGCTCGCTCTCGATGGGCGACCCACGAGTATCGCGGCGCTCCAGGCGATTGCCGCCATTGGTCAAACCGATCTTATTCAAGCCTATGAAGATTCTCTTTCGCGTCGTGGCTATCATGCCGCGCAGGTGTTACTCACGGCTGGTGATCTACAGAGCCGAGAAGGCTATTTGCACGTTCGAAATGCTATCGGACAAATGGCTCAGTACCGTGCCGTTCCGATTATCAACGAGAACGACTCCGTAAGCGTCACGGAGCTTGCGACCACATTTGGAGACAACGATGGTCTAGCGGCCCAGGTGAGTGGGCTATTCACCGATGCGGTGTTGATCATTCTTTCAGACATTGACGGGTTGTTTGATGGTCCACCTGATGATCCGAAATCTCGATTACTTGATTGGGTCGACGGCGTAGGCGCAAATATCACATCGATGGCTCAAACTCATTCCTCCTCGAACAGCAAAGGTGGAATGGCTAGCAAGTTATCGGCAGCCTCACTGGCCAACCGCCAGGGGCATGTTGCCGTGATAGCACCGGGGCGAGACGATCGAGTGTTGCAAAAGTTACTCGCCGGTGAGGTGATTGGGACTTGGTTCAATCCATCCTCGGTCGTAGGTGTTCGGGGGCGTCGACGGTGGATCGATAGTTCGGCAACGATCGAAGGCCGGCTGGTTGTCGATGCCGGAGCAGCCAAGGCGATTTTGGATGGCGGTAGCAGCCTACTAGCAGTGGGAATTAAGTCGGTTTCAGGAAAGTTTGGAGCCGGCGAAGTGATAGAGATTGTTGGTGAGGACGGGGAGATCCTGGCCAGGGGACTTTGCAACTATCCGGCCGTCGAAGTTCGCCAAATCATTGGATTGGCGAGCGACCAAATCGCCGAACGCCTGGGCCATCGCCCACACGAGTGTGTTGTTCATCGCAATAATTTGGTGGTGGTTTGTAGTCGATCTGCCTGACGGAGGTCGTTGCCTGGACCGCCTGCGTGCCATTACCATTTCCGCATGACTCCAATGATGCGGCAATACCACGAGGCGAAAGATGCGTGCGGTGACGCGCTGCTGCTTTTTCGCATGGGCGACTTTTATGAGCTGTTTTTCGAGGACGCCAAGGTCGCTGCCGATGTGCTCGGCCTGACGCTGACCAGTCGCGACAAGAACAGCGATAATCCGACGGCGATGGCGGGCTTTCCTCATCACCAGCTTGACGCTTACCTGCAGAAGCTGATTCGTGCCGGTCACCGTGCCGCGGTTTGCGAGCAAGTCGAGGATCCGCGAACGGCCAAGGGACTGGTCAAACGCGAAATCACACGGGTCGTGACCGCGGGAACTCTGACCGATGATGGGCTTCTGGACCCACGTGAGGCCAACTACATCGCTGCGGTCTGCCTGGAGCATCCCCGCGGAAGCGATAAGCGTGGAAAGAAGACGCTGGTCGGCATCGCTTGGGCCGAATTATCCAGTGGTCATTTCGAGGCGGGGGTTTTTGATGCTTCGCGGATTGAAGACGAGCTCGCCCGCATCGGCCCGGCCGAAGTGATCTACCGGGAGGATGCCTCCCACTTTGTACCCGCGAGAGATGTTCCCTGGATGTGGACGCCTCGAGCGGCATGGTCCTTCGCACACGAAACCGCGAACAAGTCGCTCTGCGGGCAGTTCAAAACAGACTCTCTCGAAGGCTATGGCTTTGAAGATCACGACACGCCGGCCATCCGTGCGGCGGGCGCCGTTCTTGCCTACTTACAAGAGACCCAGCGCGAGGAGCTTACTCATTTTCGCGGAATGACCTCTCATCAGACAGCCGGATATCTTCAGATCGACGCGGCAACGCGGCGTTCACTTGAAATCACACGCACAATTCGCGGCGGTCTTCGAGATGGATCATTGCTCTCGGTCATCGATCAGACACGCACATCGATGGGATCACGGCTCTTGGCCAATTGGATCAATACGCCATTGATCAATAAGGCCGATATCGAATCCCGATACGATGCTATTGCTGAGCTGGTCAGCAATGAAAGGTTGCGTGGCGACATTCGTCGTCTGCTTGCTGAGACGTATGACTTAACGCGAATGTTGGCTCGAATTGCAACGATGCGAACCGGCCCCCGGGACCTTCTTCAGGTTGGTCAGACGCTCGCTTCCCTTCCGCCCCTCAAGTCGTTGCTATCTGATTTAGCATCGGAACGTCTGCGTCTTATCGAGTCGCATCTGCACCTTTGTCCTGAGCTTTATGAAACGCTTGAAGCCGCGTTGGATGCGAATCGTTGTCCGGTGCACGCCAGTGATGGCAACTTCATTCGCAAGGGATTTGACCAAGAACTCGATGATTATCGTGAGTTGGCACAAGGCGGAAAAGATTGGATTGATGAATACCAACGCGGGATCAGTGAGTCGACTGGTATTTCGGGCATTAAAGTTGGCTTCAATAAAGTGTTTGGCTTCTATCTAGAAGTCACGAATACTCATCGTGACAAGGTGCCCGAACACTTCATTCGCAAACAAACATTGAAGAATGCTGAACGGTACATCACGCCGGAGTTGAAGGAGTATGAAGAAAAGGTTCTTGTAGCAGACGAAAAAGCATCTGCGCGTGAGCAGGATTTGTTCATTGAACTACGTTCTTTGGCACATCAAAACTTATCGACTTTGACCGAAGTCGCCGAAGCGATCGCAGAGCTCGATGTATTCGCATCACTTGCTGAGACCGCAGCAAGAGGCCGATGGTCCAGACCCATTCTGACGGACTCCGCAGAAACGGAGATCACCGAGGGTCGTCATCCGGTGCTCGATGTGACGCTCCCTCAAGGGAAGTTCGTCCCTAACGACACCCGCATCACGCCTGAGGACGGGATGGTGCAATTAATCACCGGGCCCAACATGGCGGGGAAGAGTACGTACATACGGCAGGTTGCTCTGTTGACCTTGCTTGCTCAGGCGGGTTCTTTCGTGCCAGCGTCGTCAGCAAAGGTTGGAATCGCGGATCGGATTTTTGCTCGCGTTGGGGCAAGCGATGAGCTGTCGCGTGGTCAGAGCACGTTCATGGTTGAGATGGTAGAAACGGCTCGTATCCTAAACCAAGCCACCCATCGATCGTTGGTCATTCTGGACGAGATCGGGCGAGGGACGAGCACCTACGATGGATTGTCGATTGCCTGGGCGATCACAGAACACCTTCATGATCAAATTGGTTGTCGGACTCTATTTGCGACTCATTATCACGAGTTGACGCAGCTTGAGGAACAGCTGGGGCGTGTGGCGAACTTCAACGTAGCCGTCAAGGAATGGAACGATGAATTAGTTTTCCTTCATCGGATTGTTCCGGGTGGTGCTGACAAGAGCTACGGTATTCACGTGGCTCGCTTGGCGGGTGTTCCAGCTGGAGTCACCGAAAGAGCAAAGGACGTTCTATCACAATTGGAGGCGGCCGATCGCGATCATCTGGATCGACCCATGATCACTTCAGGAAACCAAAACCCATCTGAGGCAACCGGAAGTGGCCAGTACCAGCTAACGCTGTTTGGCTATGTTGATCATCCGGTACTTGAAGAGATCATCAAGTTGAAGTTGGACGAAATGACGCCGATCGATGCATTCACGTTTCTCGCCGAGGCGAAGAAGCAAGTCGAATCTGCGGCCAAGATGTGATTTCGTCGCCAGCCTGATGCGGTGTGGCCGCGAAGGAACGGGGTAAAGGTGACTGGAGAAGTGCTATTTTTCGATCAAGAGCATCGAATCAAACGCGGGTGCAGGTACTCGGGTGCAGGTAATGGGGTACAGGTACTCGGGTGCAGGTACTCGGGTCACTTGATCGACGCCGCTATTGTACCAGCGACCTTTGAAAGGCCTCGAAAGCATCTCGATAGGCAGCCGGGACACGTCGGCGACCGCCATCATCTCGCAAGCCTTTTAACGAGTCGCCTTCACTCGGTCCAATGACTGGTGCTTGGGGCAATTTGGGGTCGCGCATGCCCAGTGACCGCAAAGCTTCCTCGAAACTCTTCGATGTCTCGGGAAGTTTGGAATCCTCGCGCATAGATTGCCAGCGTTCTTGGAAACGCCTGAGCTGGTCCTCATCCCACTGAAGCTCTTCCAGCAAGTCAGGGTCTGGCGTTTCACGAGTGCGATCGAGATAGTCGAGGACCATATCCGTTGCCTCGCGTGCGTACTCCATGTTGGCTTCATCGAGTGGTTTCGAGGTGGATCCTTTTTGTCCGCTTCCGTTCGGGTTTGAATTCTCTGATGAACCTTGTCCATTGGTGGCGCCTGGAGCTCTGCCACCAGCAGCCGAGACCCCATCACCTTTCTGGCTCGGTTTATTTGATCCTGAAGGCAGTCCTTGATCATTGGTACTGTTAGGATTCAGTCCATCTTGAGTTGGTTTTTCGTCAGAACCTTGTTGCGATGATCCACGGGAGCCGTTTCCATTGGAGTTTGAATCCTTTGGCCTTTGGTTTCCTTTGCCATTTGCTTTTTGTTCCTGGGGCCCTTGCTGGCCACCTGAACTGCCGTCTTGGGGGTCTTGTTCGGAAGCGTTTGACCTTTGTGACGGAGCCGCTGAATCTTTAGATGGCCTAGCTGAGCCGGCTGCTTGGGAAGTCTCTTCAGAAGTGTTCTGAGGTGATCCCGTTGAGCTGGCACCAGAGGGATTTGCGTCTTTGTTCATTGATGCGTCCTCCGCGGGTTCTTGTCCTGCTCCGTTGGAAGATGAGTCTTGTGGCTGGCTTGGTCGGTTGGGCTTGCCATCTTTGGTTGAATTGCTCGATGACGACTGATCGTTGCCGCCCTGCTTGTCATTGGACTTTGGTTTTTGACTTCCACCCGATTGTGATTGGTTCTTCAGGTAGTCGGCCATGCGCTCAAAAGCCTCTCCGTCATTCGAAGCAGGCGTTGAAGGCTTGTTGGGCGAGTTGCCGTCACTTGGAGGAGCCCCGCCTTGGCTTCCACTTGGCTGATTGGATTGCTGGTTTCCAGCGGTAGAAGGCGTTTGGTTGCCAGAAGACCCTTGTTCTCCCGAAGAACTGTTGTTGCCGGTTGGATCGGAATCCGAAGCCGTGCCATTTGAATTTTCAGTGTCGGAGCTGCGGCGACCACTGGGTTCGACGGCATCAGACTGTGATGGCTCGCCGTCCGCGTTCCCCGGAGTGCCCTGAGACTGTTCGGAACTGTCGGAGGCACTTGAGCCCCCACCCGACGGAGAATCACCCTTTTGATCGCTGTTACTTTGTTCGGACGTGCTCCCTACCTGTTGGCCATTCTCGCCTT
>JBCCKZ010000127.1:0-11015 GCA_039027135.1 Planctomycetota bacterium | reverse complement strand
CTTGCCGCTTGGGTGACTCTCATGCCCCATCCGCCAAGCATTTCGGTCAGGATCTCTCGGTTAGTTTGATTGTCATCCAGGATCCAAACGTGTGTTCCACCAACCACGACTGTTCCACGGCGGGCCCGTTTGAGTGATTCCTCCGGTGCGGTGTCCAGTTCCATCGTGGCGATGAACTGACTTCCCTCACCAAGTCGACTCGAGACATCGATTCGGCCGTCCATCAACTCAACAATCCTTCGCGTGATGGCCAGGCCGAGACCCGTGCCGCCGAACTGACGCGTTGTGGAGGTGTCGGCCTGTTCAAACTCATGAAAGATTTTCTCGATCTTCTCTTCGGCGATTCCGATTCCCGTGTCTCGCACGGACAAGATCATTTGGCAGTTTTTTTCGTTCTTTGAGCTTGGATCAACGTCGACGGTAACCACGACTTCGCCGGCGGGCGTGAACTTGATGGCATTGCCGACCAAGTTGATAAGCACCTGACGTATTCGCGTCAAATCAGCAAGTACGTATGGCGGAACATTTTCGGTAATGCGGAAGGCGAGCTCGAGGCCCTGATTGTGGGCTCGCGTGCCAAGCATCTTCATGGTGTCACCGATTGAATCGCGAACGTTGAAGATCTGCTTGTCCAGTTCAAGCTTGCCCGATTCAATCTTAGAAAAGTCCAAAATGTCATTGATGATCGACATCAGCGACTCGGCACTATGGTGGACCATGTCCAAGTAGTGCTTTTGCGTCTCATCGAGTTTTGTCTCAAGGACAAGTTCCGTCATGCCAATGATTGCATTCATTGGCGTCCGCACTTCATGCGACATGTTCGCTAAGAAGTCACTTTTGGCCCGATTGGCTCGATCCGCCTCCTCCTTGGCTTTGAATAGTTGTTCGGCGGCACGCTTGCGATTGGTGATATCGTGTCCCAAGCCGACCACGCCGATCACATTGTCTTCGTCGTCTCGAAGCGGGACCTTGGTAGTGAGTAAGTCAATCGTTTCGCCGCCCGGGGTTTGGTGCGATTCTTCGCGATCAATCAACGCGATTCCGCTCCGCATGACGTTTTGGTCGTCAGCCACGTACTCGCAGGCAAGTTCCGGGTCAGAGAAGTCGTAGTCGGTCTTACCGCATAGTTCCTCAGCGGAGGAGAGGCCAAGCCTTTGGTACAAAGCTCGATTGGCCGTCAAGAAGCGGCCGGCGCGATCCTTCACATAAATCAGATCTGGCACATTGTCGATGATCGTCCGAAGCAGATCACGCTCTCGGGATAGTTCTTGCCGAGTAACGATCTCGTCGGTGATGTCTCTCGAGATACCGAACGTTCCAACGATCTTTCCTTGTGGGTCGGTCAGCGGAACTTTAGTTGTGCTGCAATAAGTCTCGCGGCCGTCTTCAAGCACTTCCTCTTCGGTTCGAGCCAAAAGGGGCTCGCCGGTTCGCAAGATCTCTTTTTCGTCACGACGCGTTCGGCGGGCGTATTCTCTGGAGAAAAAATCTTCATCACTTCGGCCGATAGCATCCTCGGCTCCCGCTAGTCCAAATCGTCCAGCGAGGGACTGACTTAGACGGATGAAACGGCTATCCCGATCCTTGAAATAAACCGCGTCAGGAACATTGTCCAAAAGCGTCTGCAGCAGGTATCGCTCGTAGACGACCTGCTGCTCGTTGTGTTTGTGATGGGTGACATCCCAGAACAAAACCATCGTGCCGAAGTCAGATCCATCGATATCTCGAATGGGCGACTTCCAGACTTCGACATAGGTTTGCCGGCCATCGGGCGTTTGGTGACGCTCGATATCGTGATAGACGCCACCCGATTCTCGAACTTCATCATCATCCTTTTGATACTTGCGAGCGAGGTCCGCAGGGAACAAGTCGAAGTCAGTCAGTCCGAGCAATCCGCCGGGCTCAAATTTCAATTCGCGATGTGCTCGCGAGTTCGCGAAGACGATTCGCCCATCAAGATCTTTCTGTATCACGCTTAGTGGCAACGTCTCCAATAGTGAACGTTGCATTGAATCCCGATCGTCGGGGGGCGCGGGATCGGTCACGATTGATAGCGGTGAGAAGAGGTGCGGCCGTCAATTCGACGGATTCGTCGAGCTCAATCTTAGGTTGTCCAAGACCACAGAGCCAGGAAATTTGGATATCCAGTGAATGTCGACATACATCATTCTGTCAGCTCGGAGGGCGGGGGCGCCAACATCGGATGAGTCCTTCGAGGACGTTAAATACGGCAATTTCAACGTTTCCGTTTGACCGGCGAATAGCTCGAAATCCTTTCTTGCGACGGCGAGCTCGTCCGTTTTGCTGCTCTTTGAAACGAGTTGAATTGCGATCGAGGCATCATCAATCCCGTGTGGCAACGTGGCGTCGAGTTCAAAGGTGTCAAAATCGATCCAATCGGAACGAAACTCAAAGAGTGTCACCCAACCTCTCTCGCCTTCTTCGAACAGGATCTGAGCCGCGTACTGACCTTCGGTCACACCGTCGATCCCTCGTTTGCGGATCATTTTGTGTTGTGCTGTGTACCAACGTTCCAAGCCGGCAGCCCGCTCGAAAGAGTCAATGGTGGGCCACTCTCGCGGATGCTGGTAGTGGTCGGCGATGGAAGCGATCGGCGCTTTCCAAGTCCAACCGATCAATGTAATCATCGAGATAAGGCCTAGCACGCGTCTTGTTGCGGTGCGGCTGGATCGCGCGATGAAGCCCCCCACGCTAGCGAAGGCTCCAAATGCGTTGGCAAGGCCATCGTGAATCGAAGGCGTTCTACCGAAGAACGCTTGGACGAACTCCATGCCAGCACCGGCGAGAGTCAACAACGCGGCCACGATGCAGGCTCGCCAGAAGCCCGCGGTCCCGGATGGTGGTGTTCGAGCATTCCAAAGCCAGATTCCAACGATGGTCAAGCATGCGAACAATGGACCATGGCACATATTGCCCAGTGACGGACCCACTCGCCCTCCAATGGGTAACGGAACCAACAGGAGCACCACCGGCACCAAGGCAAATGCGGCCGCTAGGGTCCACCACAACCATGGCTTTTCGGATTGAAGCGTTGCCGCTTTGCTCATGGATAGTGTTTGCTCACGATAGGAGAGTCTGTTTCTTCCGTCCAGGTTTTAGGCTTTTGCCTCGAGGCAAGCGATCGTGTGGAACGGGGATCAACCGCAGTTGGTGAGTGCTCCCGTTTGCCCGCCAAAAAATCAGCTAGTCTAAGGGGAAGACGCTGCGCCCTTCGTTCACCAATGCTTGCCTGGTTTTTCGAATCGCGAGATGGCGACTGTTTTCGAAAGGTCGATGAGAGGTTAGCAGGTGTACCAATGACCAACAATCATTTAGCACGTCGTTCCCGCGAGCTAGCTTTTCGCTCCGCGGCTTTCATTGCCATCGGGATTGTACTAGCGGCTGGCAAATCATGGTCCCAAGCAGGAGCTGATTGGATCACGGTCGGTGGGGATTCCGGTTGCAGTCGATACTCGACGCTGGAAGAGATTAATCGCGACAATGTCCGTCAACTAAAAACAGCCTGGACGTTTCACACGGGTGAACTCGTTGACGGCAAGGGAAGGACAATCGAATGCACGCCCGTGGTTGTTGATGGTGTGGCTTACATCACGACGGCCAATCGCGTCGTGTTTGCACTTCATGGGGCAACGGGTGAGGTAATTTGGAAGTTTGATCCTAGTTTGGCAGGGCCGCTAGCAGGTCCGCTCGCCTCGGGTGGAGTCAATCGCGGCGTCGCATATTGGTCCGATGGGGTCGAGGATGGTCAGCGTCGGATCTTGCATGGCGTATCGGATGGCCGACTGTTCAGCATTGATGCGCGAACCGGGCGCCTCGATCCCCAATTTGGCAACGAGGGAGTGAAGGACCTGCGCGAAGACTTTCAAAGAGATCTTTCGCTTTTGAGCTACGGCCCCACGTCCGCCCCCGCGATCGTCGGTGATATGGTGGTATTGGGTGTCTCCAATGGAGAGGGGCCAAAAATCGCCGCTCCAGGTGACCTCCGGGCATTTAATGTGAGGACTGGAGAGCAGGTGTGGCGTTTTCGTACCGTGCCCAGGCCAGGTGAGTTTGGGAACGATACCTGGCGTGGAGCGTCTTGGCAGAATCGGGGCGGTGCGAATGCTTGGGGGGGCGTCAGCGTCGATCGTGATCGCGATTTGGTCTTTATTGGCTTGGGTTCGGCGGCATTTGATTTTTATGGAGGTGACCGTCAAGGAGATAACCTATTTGCCAACAGTGTCGTCGCGATCGATGCGAACACAGGTGAACGGCGATGGCACTTTCAAACCATACGACATGACTTGTGGGATCACGATCTGCCGGTTTATCCAAACCTGGTTAGCATCGTGCGAAACGGCAAGACGATTCCAGCGGTGGCGCAAGTCACCAAGACAGGCTTTGTTTATGTCCTCCATCGTGAGACGGGGCAGCCGTTATTTCCAATTCGCGAAGTAGTTGTTCCTTCGTCAGATGTTCCTGGCGAACATGCCGCTCGCACCCAGCCGGTACCAACAAAGCCTCCGCCGTTTGCAGCACAGTTCTTCGATCATCGAAATGTAACCAATGTCGCACCAGCGAATCGCCAGTTCGTGCTTGATCGATTGAGGGAGGTTCGTTCCGGTCCTGCGTTCAATCCACCAAGTCTGCAAGGAACGGTAGTCATTCCTGGTTTTCACGGTGGAGCGAACTGGTCTGGGGCCTGTTTTGATCCGACGACAGGAGTTCTGTACGTCAACTCAACCAACCTCCCCAACATCATGGCGTTGAAGAAATCCGAGAGTGGAAGCCGATACAAATATGGTCATCGAGGCTACGTGCAATTTCGAGATCAGGAAGGCTACCCGGCAATTGAGCCGCCGTGGGGGCAACTCAATGCAATCGACCTCAATGACGGCGAATTCGTTTGGAGATCCGTCCTGGGTGAATACGACGAGCTCACTCAGCGTGGCGTACCGCAAACCGGTACGGAAAACTTTGGCGGTGCAATCGTTACAGCCGGTGGCTTGGTATTCATTGGTGGCACGAAGGATGAGCGGTTTCGAGCCTTCGATAAGGTGACGGGCGAGGTGTTGTGGGAGAGCCAGCTGGATGCTGGGGCGTACGCGACGCCCGCAACCTATCAGGCTGCTGGTCGCCAATTTGTTTTGATCGCGGCCGGAGGCGCGGGCAAGCAGCGAACTCGAGCAGGTGATGAGTTTGTCGCTTTTGCTTTGGAGTAGTTAGTCGCTGAACCTATCTGCGATAACAAACTTTAGTTTCCTCGGCGTCTGTCAGCTTCGGCTCACTCATGCAGTTGATTTTCAATTTGGTCGAGCACTTCATGTGTTTGGATCGCCAATTGATTGAGCGGTCGAAGATCTGAATCGCCAATAAGCGTTTCAATCATTCGGATTTCTTGTTCATCTTCGAAGGACTCGCTTTCAACGCTGCCTGTTCGGTCATGTAACCAAAAACGTGCCGGTCGGTTTTGCCAAGGTCTTGTGAAGTCATCGCAGATGAGCGACTGATCCGAGCCCGCAACTTCAAACCACTTGCGTGTGGCTGTGTCATAGCCACATGAAAGCGTTGCCGTGATTCCATCGTTAAACTGAAGCGATGCCGAGAGTCTTAGGGGCACTTCATCGCGTCGGACCGTCTGAGCACCGATCGCAATGGATGGGCTTTCAGCAGCCTCGCCCAGGCATTGTCGAACCCACAGAGTGAGTCCGACCGCGTACCAGCCAAGGTCTAGAATGCATCCGCCGCCGAGTGACCTGGACAAGCGATGTTCGTCCGTTTGAAAGGGTTCAAAAAAAGAAACGGAGGCTGATACGTGGCCTACTCTGCCAAGGACGCCGGTTTGGATGATTTCGGCGAATCGACGCGTCCGCTCATGATGAAGCCAACCCGTGGCGTCGAGCCAACGCACGTTGGCTCGTTGGCAGGCCGAGTCGATCTCTTTGGCCTGGTTGGCATTTAATGCGAGTGGTTTCTCACAGAGAATACCTTTGCCGGCCTCAGCGGCCGCCAGGCAAACTTCGTGGTGAAGCGATGGTGGCAGGGCGACGTAGACCGCATCAACATCGTCACGTCGAATCAGTTCTTGGTATCCCTCGATGGCGTGGGCAACACCGTGGGTTTGAGCTGCGAACTGGGCACGAGATTTTTCGCGAGAGGCGACTGCGATCACGCTCGCACCGCTAGTTGATTGGAGATTTGCAGTCAAACGCCTGGTGATTCGGCCCGTGCCTAGGACTCCAAAACGCACCGGAGTACTGTTTTCGCCAATCTTCAAGTTCGATCACTCCACCTATCGCAGGTTTCTTAGGTCCATTGGGACCCGTTTTCATTGCTGTTCAGCTTGCTAAGCTTCGGTAACATTCCCGATGTAACCAACCACTTGTACCTCGTATCACCCCAGGCGTTTGAAGCCGAAACGATACCGAATCCTTGTATTTTTAGCGACTCTACTGCTGTCGGTCTTTGCCATGCCCAGCCAATTCGTCCTCGGAGACGAGGGAATGTACCTCTATAACGAGCTGCCGCTGCAGAAATTGAAGGAGAAGTTTGATTTCGAGCCGACCGAGGCTTGGGCCGAGCATCTGCGGCTTTCTTCGGTCCGTTTCAATAGCGGCGGCAGTGGTTCATTTATCAGTAGTGACGGCTTGGTCCTGACGAACCATCACGTGGCCAGTGAAACGCTTCAAAAGCTGAGTTCCGCGGATCGCGATTTAATTGCTGATGGGTATCTGGCACGCAGCCAAGAAGAAGAGCTTCGTGCACCTGATCTGGAGCTCAATCAATTAGTCGGGATCGAGGATGTCACGGAACAGGTTAATGCCGGTGTGTCTTCGAAAGATCCAGCAGAGGCGGCGGAGCAACGACGTGCGGCCATTGCCACCATTGAGAAGCAAAGTAAAGAGAAAACAGGCCTTCGAAGTGATGTGATCACGCTTTACGGAGGCGCCAAGTATCACCTTTACCGCTATCGGAAATACACGGATGTTCGTTTGGTCTGGGCGCCTGAAACTGCAGCGGCCTTCTTCGGTGGTGACGCGGATAACTTTGAATACCCTCGTTACAACTTGGATGCCACCATCATGCGAGTCTACGAAGATGGAAAACCGGCCAAGTTGGATCACTTTCTTAGCTGGCGTCAGGGAAAATTGAATGATGGTGAGCTTGTCTTTGTCAGTGGAAATCCCGGCCGAACCCAGCGAATTTTTACCGTGGCGGCGCTCAAGTATCTACGCGATGATCGCCTGCCCTACGTTTTGGACTTTTTGCGTCGCAAAGAGATTCTGATGCAGCAATTTTCGCTTGGTGGTGCGGAGGCAAAGCGGCGAGCAAGAGATGAGCTCTTCGGTATCCAGAATGCTCGCAAAGCTTATCTTGGCATGTTGGCTGGATTGCAGGATCCTCAAGCCATTCAAACGAAGGGCGAACGCGAGGAGCAGGTTCTCAAAATCTTGGCTGAAAACGCAGAAACCTCTGAACTGGTTTCGGCATGGGAGGAAATCGCCGAGATCCAGGGTCGTAAGAGAGAAATGCTTGGCAAGTCGGTTTCGTTTCGGAGCCGGCCGTTTGACATCGCGTCCAATCTTGCGTTGATTGCCGCGGAAGATCAAAAGCCTGATACCGATCGTCTGCGTGGCTTTACCGACGCGGCTCGCGAATCGCTTCTGCAAAGAGTGCTTTCGACGGCACCAATCTACGACGATCTAGAACGCGTCAAACTGACGGACGAGTTATCTCGTTTTATGGAAGTGCGTGGTGCCGAGGACGAATTGGTCCTTGAGGTCCTCGCTGGTAAAGGCCCTCGTGAGAGAGCAGCTGAGCTGATTGGGGGAACGAAGGTCAATGATGTCGCTTTCCGCCAAGAACTCATCGATGGCGGAATTGAGGCAGTTCAATCGAGTGATGACCCAATGATCAAGCTGGCGCAGTTGGTCGAGGCCGAATACCGTCGTCTTCGAAAGATCAATGAAGAAATCGAAGAGGAGGAAAGACAGGCCTACGCGGAGATCACCAAGGCAATGTCAAATATTCAGGATTCCGAAAGCTATCCTGACGCGACTTTCACCCTGCGATTGGCATTCGGTGAAGTGAAAGGGTACGAACAGGATGGGCAATGGATCGATCCGTTCACCGTGATGTCGGGTGCCTACAAGCACGCCGAGCAACATGCTGGCCAGGAAGACTTCGATTTGCCACCTAGCTGGATGAATGCCCAAAAATCAGTCAATTCCGATGCTCAGCTGAATTTTGTTTGCACGGCGGATATTATCGGGGGAAATAGCGGATCACCGGTGGTCGACCGCAAGGGCGAGTTGGTGGGGCTGATCTTCGACGGCAATATCCAGTCGCTGACCAGTGACTATGTTTATTCTGATCAGCAGGCGAGAGCCGTTTCGGTCGCAGGAACCGGGATCCTGGAGGCTCTGAAGTCCATTTATAACGCCAAAGGTTTGGCAGAATCGATCGGGAAATAGCGTTGGTCTTTCGACCGCTAGGCTGGGCAACTATGATCCAATAGGCTCGCGTGGGCGTGTGTTCGCGTAACCGATTGGGTTGTCCATTTAGGCGATTGATGTCATGCCGCTTTTTGAAGTCGAAACGGAATCACATATCATCATCACCTGGGCTGAGGACGAGCCAGCCGCCCTTGAGGTGTTGGCGGATGCGTACCCCCATGACGACATCATCCGGGTTACCAAGCGGCCTCGTGATACCTGGGTCATTAGTAAGGGTGTCTTGGGGCTAACCTCTACCGAGACAAATCCTTGCTCGATCGCTCGGGAGTGTCTGAGTCGCTCCGCGGGCGATAAAGTGAACGCGATACGTCTCTATCGCATGGAAACCGGAAGTGATCTGGAGCAAGCCCGTCGTGCGATCGAGTCCAACATGGTCCTCGGCTGGTAACGATCTTTCATGAAGTTGGCGATTTGCAATGAGACATTCGGTGACATGCCTCTGGCAAATGCCCTCAACATGGCTCGAGAGGCAGGCTACACAGGCTGGGAGGTCGCGCCGTTCACGCTTTTTGAGGACATCGAGAGCTTTTCAGCAGCTGACCGAAAGGATTACCGCCAAAAGGTTGAAGATTCGGGTCTGACCATCATTGGTTTGCATTGGTTATTGGCCAAGACCGAGGGCTTTCATCTGACAACGATGGATGATCAGGTCCGACGTCGAACACGCGATTACTTTTTGAAACTGATCGATCTATGCGGTGATCTTGGGGGAGAGCTCATGGTCCTCGGTTCGCCGGGCCAGCGAAATTTTCCTGAGCAACAAGGTGAAGCATCCGCGATGGAAATGGCCGCGGATTGCCTCTCGGGAATCACTGGTGGGCTCGATGACCAGAATGTTTTTTTGGCTCTCGAGGCACTCGGTCCAGAAGAGGGAAACTTCCTCAATACGGCCGATCTTTCGGCTGAGCTGGCTCAGATGATTGGCCATCCGAAAGTTGGCCTCCATCTTGATGTGAAGGCAATGAGTGCGGATCCCGCGCCGACGACCGAGGTCATACGAAAGCACGCTCACCACACCTTTCATTTTCACGCCAACGATCCCAATCGTCGTGGTCCGGGAATGGGGGATGTTGATTTCGTGCCGATTTACGAAGCTCTTCTCGAGTCGGGATATGACCGCTGGGTTAGTGTGGAGGTCTTTGATTACAGTCCGGGTGTGGAAAAGTTAGTGTGTGAGAGTGCGGACAACCTTCGCGCTGCCGGGTTCTAAATCGGAGCCTTGGGTCTAGGCTTCTTTACGCCCTCGAATCGAGCGTTGTCCATAGCTCGACTTGGGCTATTTCACGCCGTGCGTTTTCGCCCATCGGCTCCTCCTGGGCTGCTATAGCTTCGGAACCGTGAGGTAGTGAACTCGCAAAATTGTTGGTTTCCTGGCGCCCATTCGGACGATCGTAAGAATCCGACTGGTTGGAATCGCCTCGAAAGGGGTGCTTTGAATTCGCCAAGACGCTCTGCGGCATACTCGGCATTTTCCCAATCCATTCACTCAGCAGGCCGACGAGTCTAAAGAATCCAGCTTGGGTGTCTCGATCGCACACCCTAAAAAGCAAGTGATATCCGAATATCCCATGTCTCTAGCCGTGAAAGTGACGTTCGGGCAGGTGGTCAAGTTGGCTTGGTCAATCGGTTGGATAAGGCCTCGGTCGAAAAGACTACTGAGACTAGACGCAATGATCGATTGAATCCCTTTCCATTTGGACGTCAGACCCGACCCGAAATCAGGATGTGGACTGGGTGGGTGATCACATGAGTGCTTCCCCTGGTCTTCCACCTTCTCTTTCAGCACCAAAATCGACTTAAGCCACGATTCTACTAGAAGGATGGCAGGAAAAGCGTTCATCCCCCATCGCCGATTGGGACTCGAACTGCTACCCTTTGGATTCTGTTCGATTGATGCACCATCATCCACCGGGGTGTGATTAGGGTACGAGCCTCGAAGATTCGTTTGCTTGTCTGTCATCCCCGTTTTTGCTGGAACTCTCTCTTGCGGGTGCATCTTAGATTTTGAGGCTTGTTCGCGTCTCTTGCTCTGTGTTGCAGTAGTTTCGTTCGTCGCAAGATGAGGTTTTTCAGTGGTAACAATGCGTGTCCGAGATCGAGAGTCGATCCAGGAGGCGGTCCGTCGATTCCGAAAATTGGTGGAACGCAGCGGATTGAAACGTGAGATGAGGCGCCGACAATATTATGAGAAGCCCAGCGAAATCAAGCGTCGAGCTCGCCTTCGTGCCCAACGCCGTTCCGCTAGTGCAAGGCGAACAGTCTCAGGTCGATGAGTCTCCCATAGGATACTGCCATGAATGAAACCCAATTTCAAATTACGGCATCCGAGCAGCGGGTGCTTCAGACTTTCCGCGAGTACCTGATGACCCCCGGAAAGATGCTTTGCTTCTCAGGGGTAACTTCCGGCTCAACTCAGGTGCAGTTGGCTTATCATGGCGAAAATAACGGCAAGGGCTCGGTAAGCTACCTTATTCAACCCGCCGGAGTATTGCATGTTGT
>JBCCKZ010000126.1:0-11122 GCA_039027135.1 Planctomycetota bacterium | reverse complement strand
GCCACGCTCGAGCTCATCGAAGCATCTGGTTCCGGCGACCCGGAAGTCTTTGGCAGCGTCATTAACACCTACCCGGACACCAAAGCGGCTCAGTGGGCAAAACTCTACCAAGGGAACGACTACCTTTTCCAAGGCGTCAACGCACTTTACAACGATCGCGAAAACGCTGAACAACTCTTGGAAGACGCTCGGCAGTCTATCAAGTCTGCACTAGCCGGCTCGACCGACTCGCTGCTCCAATCTCGAGCCCATTTGTCACTCGCCCGAATCGACGAATCCTTAGGCGATTTCGACGCTGCGATTGAACAATACAAGCAAGTCGTTGCTATCGCCGAATCACCGTCGATGTCTGAGTTCGCTCAGGCAAGGTCTGCACGGCTCGCCGAATCGAATACCGTAGAGTTTATTGAATGGTTCAATTCGCAGGACTTTTCTCCCGCGGAACCTGCGTTGCCACCCTCGCTTCCCGGCGCGGATGGGCTGCCTGATCTTCCAGACCTTGATCTTCCAGATATCACGGCAGACCTGACCGATCCGTCTTCCGATGAAAGTTCAGACCTGGAGATGGAAGAAGCCGCCACGACGGAGACCGATGAGCCGACAACGACGGATGCCACCGAAATAATTGAGGAATCGACCACGGAAGAAGCTGATTCCGACGCACCGTGATCAATCACCCAGACGGCGACGCCTCATCAACGCCCGTCCGAACACTGATTGTTTCCGATGATGCGGCTGGCACGCGGCTCGATCTTTATCTTGCACAAAGCTGCGATGGCTACTCGAGGTCTCAGATACGGGACGCTGTTCAGGCTGGCGCGGCACAGATTGATGGGCGTGTCGTCCGGCCAAGCTTCAAAGTGAAGGCTGGGCAAGAGATTCGCTTTCATGTGCCACCTCCTGCCATAGACGAGACTATCCCAGAGAATATTCCGCTGGACATTCTCTTCGAAGACGATGGGATGATCGTCGTTAACAAACCACCGGGGATGGTGGTGCACCCTGCTCGCGGCCATTGGAATGGGACGCTAACGGCTGCTCTCGCCTTTCGTTTTCAGTCCCTTTCCGATGTGGGTGGCGCCACGCGACCGGGCATCGTCCATCGGCTGGACCGCGATACAAGCGGCGTGATCGTGGTCGCGAAAACCAATGCGGTTCATCTTGACCTTTCAGAGCAATTCGCCGAGCGCACAACAGATAAAGAGTACTTTGCCATCGCGACGACTCCCATTGATCGTGATCGAGACTTGATCGACCAGCCAATTGGGAACCATCCGCATCAACGTGATAAGCAGGCGATTCGTCATGATCATGCGACAAGCCGACCGGCCCAGACTTTCTTCGAGGTGATCGAGCGTCATGGTCGCTTCACATTGGTAAAGCTGAGCCCAAAGACCGGTCGAACGCATCAGCTGCGTGTCCACCTCGCCCATATCGGCAGCCCCATTCTTTGTGATCGACTTTATGCCGGCCATGCCGTCGTCACCGCTTCAGAGCTTCGTGGCAAGCGAGTTTCTCCCGATGAGTCGCCGATACTTACTCGGCAAGCACTTCATGCTCGACGCCTGACTCTGACGCACCCATTCTCGAAACAGAGAATGACTTTCGAGGCACCCATTCCGGATGACATCCAAGCCGCCATAGACATCCTGCACGGCTAGAGAATGCCAAGCGAACGTCTGCGTCGTGCGTTTCCCTTGTTTCCGGTCCAAGACCTTGCGCGGTTCCGTTTGACGCAGCGTTATTCAGCTAGTTGCTCGAGGCAATACAGGTATTTTTCACCTCGAAGAAACATTTGGTTTCCCGCGATCGCCGCCGACGCATCGAATCGATCATCCAGACGATTGACGGCGACTATTTCGAACGCCCCGCCTCGATCAAACACGACTGTCGATCCACTGCGGCCAGTGAAATAGACGTAATTCCCAGCCGATACTGGGGAAGCATAGAGGCTGGAAAGACCACCAATTCGCTTTGGGCCTGAAATCACTTCGCCAGTCAAGGCATTCAAGCATGTCAGGATGCTCTGATTGGATTGGTTGAAATACAGCCGATCCTCATCGAGCAGAGGCGATGGTATGTAAGGCGTCCCTCGACCGACACTCCAACTGACCGCTTCTTCATCGTCGATTGAAAATTGGCCTTCGAGGGCCAAGGATATCGACATGGCTGAATAACCTTGATAGCCACTCATGCAAATCACTTGATCATCTATGATCACGGGGCATGGAATCACGTTGCCAGTGAGCCCAGAACATTCCCAGATGATTTCACCATCATTCAGGTCATAACTTCGGACAGCTCCCGACGCCGCCGTAATGACTTGGGTTCGACCGAAACGTTCTACGATCACGGGCGTTGCCCATGCATTGGTTTCATCACGCGTCTTCTCCCAAACGACTTCGCCGCTATTCGCATCCAACGTGACGACGACGCTTTGGCCGGCTTGATCACGCACGATCACAATCATTCCGTCGTGAAAGACAGGGGAACAACCTTCACCGAGGCTCGATCCGATGCGAGCTTGGCCAAGATCCCGACTCCATAGCGGGTCACCGTCAAGTGTGTAGCAATACATGCCGGCAGAACCAAACCAACAGAAAAGTCGCTTGCCATCAGTCGTTGGCGAAGCCGAAGCAAAGTCATTATCAAAATGCGATCCCTCGTGGGGAATCTTTTCCGTTGCAATCCGTCTCCACCGCTCTTCACCTGTGCTGCGATCCAAGCAAAGAACCGTGAATGAATGAACGGTGTTGGGACGTTTGATATCGAAAAAGTTCGTCTTTGGTTGATCCTCAGGGTCAGGGATAGAAGAGTCTTTCTTGCCAGTATCGACGGCCGTAAGCAGATAAACCGAATCCTGCCAAACGATGGGCGTGGAAGTTCCTCGTCCTTCGATAGGCTTCTTCCATCGGACATTGGTCGATTCATCCCATGTCATCGGTGGGGTCGCCGTTTCTGATCGACCGGTACCCTCGGGGCCTCTCCATGAATGCCAGAACAGCGCATTGTCATCGGCATAGCAGGCGTGCGTCCATAAGCCCACAAAGGCGTGAAGCGTTGAGGCCATCACGGCAAATTTCATTTTGCCAAAGTGCATGTCTTTTTCACCTGACGTGCGCAAATTTCCAAACAGTCTAGCGTCTCGAAGGCAGTGTCTCTTCGCGTGTACCAACATCGATACAGGTCGCGAGTCCTGATGCAAAAGCCTTGATGTAGCACACTTCTTCGGTCGCGAGGGTTTTGTCTAGTGAAACGGATGCCGAAGGCATCAATCACAGTCGACAGTTGTGATTTCGGCCAGCCAATCATTGCTCCCCGGTACACCTTGTCCAGGGATGCAAGAACACAACGGACCTACACAATCATTTCCTCGTAGCCAACTTGCGCGAGCTTCGCGGAAGCTCTACCGCAATGTATCGCTAGGTAGGTTGGTCAACTGGAACGCGTTCTTGTAGATGAGCTGGTCATTGCATCGGATCAAACCGTGGAAGTCAAACACATCTCCGATATGGTCATCTAGCGTCACTTCTATTGACAGCTTATCTCCCGGTCGAGCGAAGCCTCGATAGCGACCGTGTTTGATTTTGACCAACACACCAAGTGCTAATTCATTGTGATGCGGATCATGTGTGTTGTAATCCGCCATCGGATTGAAGTTCGCCGCAATCAACACGCCGCCAGCCTGAGTCGTCATCTCCTGCATCATGGCGCCGGGCAAAACGGCTGCTCCCGGAAAGTGCCCTCTGATAAAGAATGACTCAGGATCGACGGTGTGGAAGGCCTTTACCGCATCATCGCTTATGGACTCAATCGAATCGATCAGGAGGTAGGGAGGCCGATGATGCAGGTAATCCGCGACATCGTCAAATCGGTGCTGGTACAAAGTGGCCATCAAACAATCACCACCTCAGACCAAACTTCTCACCGCCCGTGGCGCGATTGTTTCCACCTCTTAAAGGTCCGTCATGTGATGGCTTGACGGCCACCTCGCGAGGTGGCTCAACCGCCGTTTCTTCAGGCTTTTCTTCGCTCGGCGTCGCCAGTGTTTGGGCTTGCTTGATGGACAATGCAATCTTTTGAGAATCACGGTCAAACGAAAGCACCTTCACCTCCACCTCTTGACCTTCGCTGATGAAAGCGTCGACCTTCGAAACTCGATGATGTGCCAACTCACTAATGTGAACCAAGCCTTCGACACCGGGACCCAGCTTCACAAAGCAGCCGAACGGCGCGATGCGAGTGACGGAACCTTTGACGATTGAACCAACCGCGTAAGTCGCTTCGGCTGCGTCCCAGGGGTTCTCTAGGGTGTCTCGGTAGGACAACGATATCTTGCCGGTTTCCGTGTTGATCGAGTCGATTTTCACTTTCACCTTCTGACCGACTTCCGCCACTTCGCTGGGGTGCTTGATTCGTTCCCATGAGAGCTTGCTGATATGCACGAGTCCCTCCAAAGCTCCAAGATCGACGAAAATCCCAAAGTCCTTGATCGACTGTACGGTTCCTTCGACGATGTCACCTGCCTCGAGCGTCTCAAGTTGTTCCTTGCGTTTTGCCTCACGCTCTCGTTGAAGAACGGCTTTGTGTGAGAGGATCAAATTGCCTCGCCGTTGATTGGCTTCGGTTACGACACAAAGCAGCCGCTTATCAACGAACTCAGAAGTGTCTTCAACTCGATACTCAGAGATTTGGCTGATCGGAATGAAGCCTTTCATACCTCCGACTTTGCACTCCAGTCCGCCTGAGTTGGCACCGGTGATTTGGGCTTCAACGACCGCCCCCTCGTCCATGTCTTCCCATGCGGTCACTTCCATTGCCGCGTTGGGCAAGGAGAGCACATACAGACCATCATCAGAATTCATCGCCCGAACAACGACTTCAAACGTATCCCCAGCCTTCGGCTCCGTTTCGAATTGCTCAAACGGAACGACGCCTTCATCAGGCCCGCCCAGCGAAACAAATACCGAGTCGTCTTGGATCTTGAGGACCAGTGCGTGAACCCGAGTGCCTTCGGCCAACCCATCTTTACGGTCGGCCATGCCAGCCATCCCGCCAAGCATCTCATCGACATCCGTGCCGGCTAACTGAGAATCCAGCTCGGCTTGGAGATCATCATCCAAACCGGAGCGTCGATTCGGAATGGCAACACGACCACGTTTGGGCGAGAACTTTGGCTTCGCAGGGGCGGCATCATCCGCGTTGGGCTCGGCTTCCTTCTTTTTTTCTCGTTCGCCACCCAGGCGAGGGCGTGGGGCCTTCTTGTTCTTTCTCTTTTTGGCCTCCTGCTGCTCTGCCTTCTCGAAGTCTTCCGTGCTTACCGATGGAGAAGTTGGCTTCTTGATTCCCAAGCCTCGAGCCGCAAGGGGACCGCTTCCTCGTGCAACCGGCTTCGAGTCGGCGCCGGCTTCAGTAGGTGGTTCAACACTCGTGTTCGGTGCCGTGTCGGATGGGGGCGTCGATGCGGATTCCTGATCCACCATCGATGCGTCAGTCTGGTCGCCTGAAGTCATCAGGTTACGTCCGCAAAAGTTAGTCTGGTTTGAGAAAGCACAAAATTCTAGACGTTGCTGCGATCGGTTCCAATCGCCCAGGAATCAGCAATTCTTTGCCTCATCGAGACAGCCTTGGATCGAATCGCGTAAGACGGGCGAAGCCCAGAAAGAATCGCCAGTCCGGATGCCAAGCTCACTATGCCGAGTCCAGCCCAAAGTAGCCTGGCAGCGAATCGACCATAATGGGAATCGATTCGAGCCACAGTACGCAAGCGATAGGGGCCCGACCAAGGGCCAATGGCGATGACAAAGGCAGCCAAACCCGCGACGACCGCTAATCCGCCCACGAGATACTCATCGCCGGAGCGAATCTGCCCGATTAATGCCAGGGCTTTCATAATGCCAGGGCTTTCATGGTCTAGCGGGGATCGTCCAGAGTTCGGCGTTGTATGAGCGACCATTGCAATCGAGCCGATTCGTGATCCGGCGCGATCTCAACGCATCTCCGCAGTGCCTCGGCGGCGCGTTTTGTGTTCCCCGATATCAGGAAACAACGGGAGAGTCCCTGCCATGCCAGATAGTGATATCGACATCGCCAAAGGCAAGCTCGGTAGGCCAACTCGGCTTCGTTGATCTGCTCCACTTCCATGAACGCGGTGGCGAGCTGATGGTGGGCCTCGGCGTACATCGGAGCCTGATCGATCAGAATCAAAAGTGGACTAATCACAGCAGCATGATCGCCACCGTCACTAAGATGCATCAGCTGCAAAAGCTTTTGATGGTGAACAGGGGCCGCGTCGCGATGAATTAAACCACGGAATGAATCGTCGGAGGCGATCCGAACGCCACGGTCCGGATCACTCAGGGCTCGACCCAAAGGCTCAATACACCGCCGGTCGCCAAGAAGCCCAAGAGCAAGTGCCGATGCACGGCGATGGTGAACATCGCCGCGACGCAAGAGGCTTATTAATGTGGTTGTCTGGTAGCTCGATGCGACATCTGCCGCAAAATTGGGCGCATGCTGATCATCGAGGAAACGACGATAGGCCGCCGTTAATCGCGTTATCCTTAACGGTATTGCGGTCACGATCCTGTCCGGCAAAAAGGTAGGTCAATCAAGATGTTTTCGGTCGCATCCTACGACAGTCGTTTATCCAGGCAAGCTGTTGAAAAATACTGCGAATTCCAAACGCGTCCCCGCTCCCCACATGCCATCGCAGTGTAGTTGCGGGCTCCCTAGTCCTCAACCGAGCGTCGAAAGCCATGGATTTATGGTGGATTTCCCAGGTTGCCTCGGCGGACACTTTCTCATGCCAACAAGCCGCTATTTGCGTTCAAACGCCTACATGATGGCGGTTTGGGTGCTTTGGTGCGTTTGGGCGACACCTGCAAGAGTGAACGGCCAGTCAAAGGACTTCCTCGAGTCCCTCGCTGAATGCACAGAGATGATTGTCGACGGTCGAACGCTGAGGCAAGGGCTCCGTCGAGTCTCCGAACCCTCGAAAATCAATCTTTGGATCGACCGTCAAATCGACCCTACACAACCAGTCAGCCTTGGCCTGATGAAAGGCTCTCGTCTGGAATTGATGAAGCGAATTGCCAACCAGCATGACGCTGTGTTGGGGTACACGGACAATATCGTCCTGGTTGGTCGTCCTGTTTGGGTCGACGGAATGACGGCCGCAACGTCAAAGCTCGAATTACATCGAACGTCCCGTTCATCGATTAAGTGGCCAAAGCTGACCACGCCGAACGAAGCCTTAAAAATCACACTGCGGCAAGCTCAAGCGAAAAGTGATTCGAAAGACTTGCAGGAGCTACCACATGATCTTTGGCCCGAATACAGCTTCACTTCAGTCAATCCAAGGGCGGTCGAGCGACTGATTCGTGGCCAATTCGCGGCCTTGGCAACACTTGAGAAGCTCGCAGAGTCTTCGATTCCAACGACGATTCCTCTAGATAATCAGCCCGCCTTTTTAGAGCTTTGCAAGCGGGAACTCAGCAGACAGTGGAAACCAGACGCCCCCTTCGTTGGCCCACCCGCCATACGGCGTCAGATCTTGCAGCTCATGATCGTCCACTTTCAAAGCGAAACACCTTGCAATCAAGTCACTGATATCAATGCAAAGCTTGCCAAGCTGTACTCGTTTGAAACCCGCGGACGTCCATTTGAGGGCTTGATGCGGTTCCTGGCGAAAACAATCGACTTTGAGGTCGCCTTCGATGAGTCGATCGAGTCAAAGCTCCAAACGCCGGTTGTTCTCGCTGTGAAGGATCAGCCCCTGAAAGCGATTTTTGAAGAGCTCGCTGGACAGATCGACGGACAGGTCGAGTTTCAAGACGAAAAGGTTCTCGTTTCCGCGGCCAAGCTCGAGTGAGACTCGATCGTTGCGCGACAAAAGGGCGCCAACGCCCCCTGTTTCTCCGTCCACTCCGATTGGCATCGATGGTGCAGCTCATCGGTCGCTTCACGTTCAATAGCAACAGGACGCCGGTTCTCCAAATCGGCTCAGCCGATACGATGGGGGCTCCAAACGCGGTTTTTCTTGCATTCCCATCCACCCGAAAGCCTCCATGAAAACCAACGAACTACGCGAAAAGTATCTCGAGTTCTTTGAAACCAAAGGCTGTAAGCGTTGTCCGTCGGATGTTCTTGTCCCAGCTTGGGATCCGTCAGTGCTGTTTACTCCCGCAGGAATGAATCAGTTTAAGGACCACTTCCTGGGGAAGGTCAAATTGGATTTCACCCGAGCGACCACCTGCCAAAAGTGCCTTCGAACGGGAGATATCGATAACGTCGGGCGAACGGCATTTCACCACACGTTTTTTGAAATGCTCGGCAATTTCAGCTTCGGTGATTACTTCAAGGAAGAAGCGATCTCTTGGGCCTGGGAGTTCTTAACCGATCCTCGTTGGCTTGGGATCGACCCGCAACGGCTCAGCGTGACCGTCTACAAAGACGACGACGAGGCGGCTGACATCTGGCATCAGAAGATTGGCCTTGCGACATCGAAGATCGTTCGAATGGATGAAGACGAGAACTTCTGGCCCGCGTCAGCACCAAGCGAAGGACCCGATGGAGTCTGTGGACCGTGCAGTGAGATCTACTACCACCTCGAAGACGGAAGCGACGTCGAGATTTGGAACCTCGTCTTCACCCAGTTTAATCGTGTTGGTGACCCACCAAACAATCTCGAGCCGCTCCCAAGTCGCAACATCGACACGGGCATGGGGCTCGAACGAACCGCAAGTGTTCTGCAGGGCGTCCCTACCAACTTTCACATCGACTCACTGCGGCCGATTGTCGACGCGGCGGCCGAGATCACAGGACAAAAGTACGAGTATGAATCAGACAATGGTCGGCGGCTGCGTCGTATTACTGATCACGCTCGCGCTGCTGTCTTTGCGATCCACGAGAACACCTATCCCGGCCGCGATAAAGCTCGTTATGTGATTCGTCGGCTCATTAGGCGTGCCGTCCTGGATGGACATCAGATGGGTTTGAGCGAACCATTCATGTATCAACTCACCGATGCAGTGGCTGCTGAATTCAAAGACGTTTATCCCGAGCTTGCCCAAACCAACCAACGCGTTGCCGAAGCCATTGAAGCCGAGGAAAGGACATTCTTTGGAACGATTGATGCGGGCATGAGCAAGATTCATCAGCTGTTCGACCAGATGGGCGACGAAGACACCGTCATGGTGCCCGGTCGTGACGCTGCGGACTTGAATACCACCTACGGGGTACCGCCTGAGCTCTTGCAGACGATTGCTGCCGAGAAGGGCTTCACTTTTGATTGGACGGGTTACCGCGAAGCGATGGACCAACATGCCGTCGATTCCGGTGCTGGGCAGGTTGAACTTTTTCAAACCGGACCGCTTGAAACGCTCAAGGAGGCCGTTCGCGAGACCAGCTTCGTCGGTTACGAGTCGACAACGGCGGAAGCGACCATCAAGGGGATCATTACAGGTGATGGAAGAGCCAAGGGAGATGAGGGGCAGCTTCTTTCTCATCGCGACGCCAGTGAGCTTCCGCTCAGAATCGTTCTCGACCAAACCCCTTTTTATGGAGAGTCAGGTGGTCAGGTTGGTGACCAGGGAGTCATTGAAGGAGATGGCTTTCGGTTCAAAGTGACTGACACCCAAAGACACGGCGGTCTTTTCGTCCATCACGGCATCCTTCAAGACGGTGAAATGCGTGCTGGTCAGACCTGCCAAGCCTCAGTCGATACGACCAACCGAGACGCTCTTTCACGAGCTCATTCGGCCACTCATTTGCTGCACCACGCGCTTCATCAAAATGTTGGCCGTCATGCAGAACAACAAGGTAGCAAGGTCGAACCGGATCGCCTGCGATTCGACTTCACCAACCCCAAGGCAATCGATGATGAAGTGCTTCAGAAGATCGAAACCGATGTGCTATCACACGTTGGTGATTCCGACGAGGTTCGCTGGGATACCGTCTCGCTAGCCGACGCGCGAGCCGCTGGCGCCATGATGCTCTTCGGCGAAAAATATCCCGATCCGTGCCGCATGGTTTCGATTGGCGATTACAGCAAAGAGCTATGCGGCGGCACTCACCTTCGTGACACCGCGGAAGTCAAAGCGTTCGAGGTGATTGCTGAAGAGAGCGTCTCAACAAACACGCGCCGCATCGTCGCACTCACTGGCCCACGCGCCACTGAACATCGCGAACGGACCGAAGGGATGCTAGCCGAGATTTCTCAAGTACTGAATTGCTCTGAGAACGTGGCGCCCTCAGCAGTTGAACAGTTGATGAATGACGTTCGAACTTTGAAAAAGGACGTCGCGGCCGGACGCGTCTCGACAGTCGGGGCTGAGTTCAAGATTGATACCCCAGAAACACTGGTGGATCCGAGTGATTATCCAGCTGTCAGGAACGTCGTACGCGAAATAGTTCGACGCCTCAACGTCTCGCTGGATGGCGTGACGCAGCGATTGCAATCGATGATGGCTGAACGAGAACGACTCGTTGATGAGTCAAAGGCGACGACTTCAGGCGGAAGCATCTCTGTCGAAGATCTGATTGCCGAAGGCAAAGATGTCAACGGAACGCTTGTTGTTGTTCGAGAAGCGCCCGGCGCGAATGCGAATGTGATGCGAACTTGGATCGACTCAATTAGGAAACAGTCCACGGGTGATTCCGCTGTCCTTTTGGCCTCAACGACGGGCAGCAAGGTCGTGCTCGTTGCGGGTTTGAGTCATGGACTAGTTGATCGAGGACTCAAAGCGGGGCAATGGGTTGGAGTCGCCGCAAAAGTCGTTGGTGGCGGTGGCGGTGGACGCTCGGATATGGCCCAGGCAGGCGGCAAGGATCCGTCGAAAATTGGTGAAGCCCTTGAGATCGCCGTTGATGAAATAACCCAACAATTGAATTAATCGCGTCGCATCGCCCAATCCTTGGCATCTCGTTGTTCTTGATGGGCTGTATTTTAGAGGTTTCGCGCGCTCTAGCTGCTGGCGACGGTCACTTTCTCAACTTGCGGGCCCAACACTCGGCAACTTTGGGATACCATTTGTCCTTGAGTTAAGTTCATTTGCGTGATTCGCATTCGCTGGGTTACATCAGACGCCATGCAGAATTTAAGCGGTCGACTTTTGGTGGC
>JBCCKZ010000125.1:0-11142 GCA_039027135.1 Planctomycetota bacterium | reverse complement strand
TTTCGGTATCTTCAACGAGGTCGATCATGTGCACAGTCCGCATACACCCGAGGAGATTTTCCGGGCCGTGGCAGGTTTCGCCGCTGGCGTAAAGAGTGTTGATAGAGATGCCATTGTCCTGAGTCCTTCGATTGGAGGGACGCCGATGGATGTCGATCGTGCCGACAAGTTCTTGCTGTCGCTCAGTCCGCTGTTCAAACGCGGGTTGTTGGATGGTCTGAATCTACACAGCTATCACGATTACAAACCAAACAAGCCTCATTACTCGGCGATCGATGATGATGCGACTTGGTCGCCAACACGCAATTTCCTGCGAGCCAAGCGAATTGCGAAATTGGGCTCGAAGACCCGGCTCGCCGCCGGAGAATTCAACTACCGAAACTGGATGGGCAGTGATACCGAGCAAGCCGCTGGCTTCATGACGGCGATGTGGGATCAATTGATGGTAACGGCATCGGAAAGTCTGCCTTCGCCAAGGGTGCAGTTGTTTTCAGTGCCCTACAACATTCCGGACGCACGTCCTGGTCGTCAAACAACGATGGCCGCGCGGTTTGATTGGCAGCCAGGTGGGGATTACGAATTCGAGCCGAATGCGAAGGGCTTGATCCTTCAAGAACAAGTTCGTCTGACGAAAGGCATGCGATTCGTTCGTGTTGATTCCCATCGTTCGGCAACCGCGGTGCTCAAAGGCAGGGGGCGTACCGCTTGGGTTTGGCATAACCGAGAGGCGTTCAGCTCGCTGGCGAATAAGGAGGTCAAGCTCGTTGGGTTACCCGCGGAGACACGACGACTGAGAGTCGTCACCGCTGCCAACACTCTCGCCAAAAAGTCCAATGTAATGCCGATAGAGCCCGTTGATGGAAGCGTTCGGATTCCCTCCGAGTTGTTGCCTGATAACGAAACCGTTCTCATTATGGTCGATGCGATGGACTCCTCTGATGATGAGGCGATTGAGATACTGAACCCGGCGAACCAAGATTTAATCAAATGAGATCGCCGATCTATGCCTGTTTTGTGATCGTTCTCCTTGGCCAGTCCGGATTGGCTGCGGAGGAGGACGGCGATCAGGTGCGGATTACGTTCGACATGCACTCTCCGAACCTGTCCAATGACACTGCAGTCTTCATCACGGGGAACATAACAAGGCTCGGTAGTTGGCGTCCCGATGTTGTTCAGATGACTTGGACTGAGAATCATACGTGGGCACTTCAATTGTCCGTCCCTCGCGGTGTTTCGATCGAATACAAGTTTACCTTAGGCGATTGGTTCAGGGAGGCGGCCGATGATGCCGGTCGACCTCTTGAGAACTTCGAACTGACCGCCGCGGAATCGGGGACCTATAAGCATCAGGTCAACGCGTGGACGAACCGGAAGCCTCGGGTTGTCCGTGGACAAGTCACCGGAGAGTTGCGTTACCATCGACAAATCAAATCGGAGGGTCTGCGACCACGCGATGTCGTGGTTTGGCTTCCGCCGTCTTACGAAGCAGACGAACCTCGAAGTTATCCCGTGCTATATATGCACGACGGTCAGAATCTCTTTGATCCGAAGACCAGTGCATTTGGAATAGACTGGCAAGTCGATGAATCGGTTACGGAACTCATCCAAAGCAATCAACTTGAGCCAATGATTGTCGTTGGCATTTTCAATACGCCTGATCGAAGCCAGGAGTATTTAAGCGGTGACAAAGGCAATCGTTATCGAGATTTTGTCGCCAGCGAATTGAAACCGTTTGTCGACTCTGAATACCGAACGAAAACGGAACGAGAGCACACCTTTGTAGGCGGATCTTCAGCGGGTGGACTATGTGCTTTCGTTATGGCTTGGGAACACGCCGGCACTTTTTCGGGAGCGGTTTGCATGTCTCCCGCTTTTCGTTTTCAACGGGAAGATGGGTCGATTGCGATTGACTATGTCAAGAACGTGCTTTCGTCACCTCGCACCAAGCCTCCGCTTCAGATCTACATCGACAACGGAGGAAAGGGAGTCGATGAACAATTGATGCCCGGCGTCAATGCCATGATTAAGGCACTGCTAACGAAGGGATTTGTTCAGGGCGAAGATCTGCAGGTGGTGATCAAACCAGAAGACCCGCACACCGAATCCGCCTGGGCGCGTCGTTTTCCAGCCGCCATCAAGTTTCTGCTCGATTGACCTAAAACCTTGCATTGTCTGGTAAATCGTCACCTGAGTTGGCTTGTAGTAACCAATCTTCTAACTGACAGGTGCGACCCCATTTCACACGTTTGCGGAACGCTCACGCTCGTTGTCTCTCGATTATGAGGTTTGGGTTTGACGTGTCTCAAAAAAAGGGGTGTTGCTGAGACTTAACTTGTTCAGGTCATTGTTGGTTGATCACTGTCTATTTGGTTTTGACCATTTTCATGCGATAATGCCCGCAGTCTTTGTTGCTAAGATCCCCTAGCATCCAGCTTTGCGATGGATTCTGAAGAATCAATCTTTCTCGCCGCATTAGAACTGTCAGCTGAGGACCGCCACGCGTATGTCTGCAAAGCCTGCGATGGTGATAAAGCGTTAAGCGGTCGTCTTCACGAATTACTTGACGCGCATGGCAACTCAAGGGGGATCCTGGACCTTGCTGAAACTCAAGGCTTCGGACGAAGCCAAAGCCTACCAAGTGAGGGGCACCGAATCGGGCCCTATCGCTTGATGAATAGGCTTGGCGAGGGAGGATTTGGTGTTGTATTCGAAGCCGAGCAGCTACAGCCGCTGCATCGGCGAGTTGCGTTGAAGATCATCAAGCCTGGAATGGACTCAAAAGCGGTGGTCGCGCGATTCGAAGCGGAACGCCAGGCATTGGCGATCATGGATCATCCTAATATCGCACAGGTGTATGACGGCGGCGCCATCGACCAGAGTCACCGGCCGTACTTTGTGATGGAGTTAGTTAAAGGGATTCCCATCACCAACTATTGTGATGATCACGCGATGCCGACAGCCGAAAGGCTAGAGCTATTCATTACAGTCTGTCGCGCAGTTCACCACGCACATCAGAAAGGGATCATTCATCGAGACATCAAACCGAGCAATGTCTTGGTTAGCGAACAGGATGGCAAACCTATGGTCAAAGTGATTGACTTTGGGATCGCCAAGGCACTGGACCAGAGACTGACCGAACAGAGCATCTGCACCCAACTGGGGGCTATGGTGGGAACACCCCAGTACATGAGTCCCGAACAGTCCGGCATGTCGGGAATCGACGTGGATACGCGAAGCGATGTCTATTCGTTAACCGTTTTGTTATACGAATTGCTCACGGGGACGACTCCGGTAAAGACAGAGACTTTAAAAGATGCCAACTACCAGCAAGTTCAGAAGATCGTCAACGACCAAGAAGCGATTAGGCCCAGTCAGCGTTTGCGAGAGTCTGCTAACGAGCTAGGTACGCTGGCCGAAAATCGAAGTACTTCAATAGAGCGGCTAGTGAAGCAAGTCCGAGGAGACTTGGACTGGATCACGATGAAAGGTTTGGAAAAGGATCGAGACCGCCGGTACGATTCAGTCAATGAACTCGCCAACGACCTGCAGCGTGTTTTGGCTAACCAACCAGTACTTGCGGGCCCACCTTCACTCACCTACGGATTCTGCAAATTCGCGCGACGCAATCGAAACCGATTAGTTTCGGGAGCGGCTATCGCTCTTTTGGTAGCTGCGATACTGATCGGAGTTCTCAACAACCAACGTCATATTCGACTCGCACGTCAGAACGAGACTTCGCGATTAAACAACTTTCTCGATGAGGCCAACACGGCCCTGATTGCAGCCGCTGAAGACATAACGTCGGACAAACCTTGGACAACTTTGGGTCTTCTATCCAAGCAAGTCGAGTCATCTATCGCAACACAACTGAACGACAGCCAAACGACGGAACAAGCCTTTAACTTTCTTGACCGCTATAAAAAAGCCAGCCAAGACCGAGAGTTCACGCTTGCGATGGAGAACCTGCTGATTGCAAAGTCGACCGAACAGAACACCGAGACTTGGCAGTTAATGGAAAGGCAGTTTCGAAGGATTCTCGGAAAGCGGGGATACGATGTGCAAACGTTGTCATTTCAAGATGTTGAGCGTCAACTCAAAGAGGATCGCAAACCGCTCAAGGTCACCGATGCGTTAGAACTTTGGCTGGCCACGCGTATCAAAATCTCTGATGCGGGAGGTCAGACGATCTCGAAGAAGGTCATTCGCGGTTGGACAGAGGCCATGTGCGTTGCCGATCCGAATCCCATGCGAGCAGCGATTAGAAGGACCATCTTCGGCACAGTAGATCCCAATCGAGATTTCTTGTCGGCGGCTGTTTCCCCAGAGGAGCTCTCCGCGGCTTGCGCTCGGAAATTGTCTTGGCTGGCGATTGCGTACGAGATGGTCGAGGATTCGGATCGGGCGAGCGAGATTCGAGAATTCGCTTTGTCCCAGCACGCCAACGATTTGGTACTGAATTTCGAATATGCAACTCTGTTGATGAAACAGCAAAACACAGACCAAGCCATTCGGTACTACATGCGCTGTACGGCGCTTCGACCCAAAGCTGCTGGGGCGTGGAACGCATTGGCTAACGCCTATGCACAACATGGTGAACTTCAGATGGCCTGCCAATCGCTAGAGAAAGCGTTTCAGTTGGAACCAGGTGATGCGGTGGCCTACACTAAACTCGCCGAGTGGCAATTGGCTTCGGGTTACTTGAGCGAGGCACGGCAGTCAGCGGAAATCGCACAATCCAAGGATCCACTTCTATTGCTCGCCCTGCAGATCATCGGCCGATCTCATATGCTTCAAAAAGACTATCATCAAGCGCTGATGGCATTCGAGAAGCACCAAGCTACTGCTGACCGAAACCCGAACGACTCAGTGAATCAGTGGATCAGCGAGTGCCGGCAGCACATTGCCGCGAGTCAAGGCAAGTAATCAAGGGTTCCGGCGTGGAGCAAATCACCAAGATTCTCAACCAACTGGATTCGGGTGATGCGACCAATGTGAACCAGCTTTTGCCCCTTCTGTACGATGAACTGCGACAGCTTGCAGCGGCGAAGTTAAAACACGAGCGTCCGGATCATACGCTCCAGGCTACGGCTCTGGTTCATGAGGCATGGTTGCGAATCGTCGGAAATGATCAGGAATCCCAACTCAAGTGGAATTCTCGCGGCCACTTTTTTGGTGCTGCCGCGGAAGCGATGAGACGCATCTTGATCGATCATGCAAAGGCCCTTCAAGCGGAAAAACGTGGCGGAAAATATAATCAGATTGAATTGGAAACTTGGAACCATCCGGCCGCGTCGCAGCCCGACACACTGCTAGAGCTTGACGAGGCGCTTTCGAAGCTAAACAAACAGGACCCAGTCAAGGCAGAGCTTGTGAAGCTACGCTTCTTTGCCGGCCTAACGATACAAGAAGCCGCCCAGGCTCTCGATATCTCTACCGCTTCCGCGGAACGCTATTGGGCGTATGCCCGCGCCTGGCTGCATGTCGAAATCAAGTAGTACACGGCAGGCCGGGCACGTCAATCAATGAGCCCTGACTGCTAGACGAGATTCTCAAATCGCCAGCTTTCCCGCGATTTCCCGATAAAGAGAGTCGTTTTTATGAAATCCAAAATCCTCTGATGGAAAGAGACCGCGGAATCCGCACTGAATCTTGGCCATCATTCGTTCACGAGTCGCCATTGTGTGAATTCCCTCCGAACGGGCGATCTGCCACGCTCTTCCAAGACAACAGGGAAAAACGATGTTTCGAAATGCTCTACCTATCCATTGCCTGATGACAGTTTTTTTGGCTTTGCTGCTCAAAAACCCATCGCTGATTGCAGAGGTTTCAGCCGAGCCAACTGCAAGGATCGAAGTTCGGACCGCATCCGATATCAAGTGGAGAAAACTCAACCCCGCCCGCGGTGATGCCAGCCCTCAAGCAGGGACGATTTGGGGCGATCAAACCAAAGATGGTGAGTCAGGCTTCCTCGTCAAATTCGTTGACGGTTTCTCTTCGCCTCCCCACATCCACAATATAACGTACCGCGGTGTGGTAATCGGAGGTGCGCTCCACAACGATGATCCTGGAGCTGAAGACATGTGGATGGGAGTTGGATCGTATTGGACCCAACCGGCGGGCGAAGTACACATCACATCTGCACGCGGTGCCAGCATTGGCTACGTCGAGATCCAATCAGGACCGTATTTAGTCATGCCACCCGCGGAGGCTTTTGATAATGGCGAACTCCCCATCAACGTTGATGCCAAAAACATAGTCTGGTTGGACAATTCAGACACGACATGGATCGAAGAGAGTCCCGGGAAGCAGAAGCCTGAGAGCGCGGAGGTGACTTTTCTTTGGGGCTCACCTGAAGGCGATCAAATCAACGGCACACTTTTAAAGCTAGCAGCGGGGTTTACTGGAAACTTAAAGACGAATAGCTCGACCTTTAAAGTCGTCGTGATTAAGGGCGACCTGGAACTCGATGTGGGTGGTCAAAAGGGTAAGGAAAAGCTAACGGCAGGTGGATACATCGGTTCAGAAGGGACTGCTTCCCATGATGTTTCTAGTGATCGGGGATGCACGATCTATATTCGAACCAAGGGGAAATATACGGTCGTCCCCAAATGAGACGAGTCGGAGATCGAAGCAACTATCATTCGGTCGCGTCGATTGACCCTCAGTCTTCTTCCTCTCCTGTGTCGAGATGAAGTTCGATTCTAGGAATGACGGCTGCATCCATGGCGCTCTCAAGTGCGGGGAAACTCTTCTTGAGCAGACGCTTGATCTTGGGTTCGATCTTTTCGAATTGCTCCTTTCCTATCTCGAATTGTTCGATTGCCGTCTTGGTCGGGCCGTGGGTGCCCGAGAGCGCGCTGCCAAGAGCTCTACTAATGCGTTGGTTGATGCCAGGCTTGGTGGTTACCCACCGCTGGTCTTTCATTTCATCCCCATTCATTTGACGGTCGAGTTTTTCCATGCTTCGAAGAAGGCTTTGCGCTTGGTCTAGCAGTTCGGCCGAGCCTTTAGGATTGTCCTCGATTCGTGTGATAAGCTTCCGCACTTCCTTGAGCTTTTCATCAAGCTCGCGATTGAGCGATTGCGATCGGTTGGCGACCAGACTCATTTGCTGAATCTGCTCCAGCAATTCGTTGCGGTCAGGTGACGAAAGCGTCGGTTTGACAATGCTCTCCAATTCGAAAGTGACGTCATTTCCAATCGCCTTCGCTTCTTTTCCTTCGCTGCGAAAAGCCTGGGCCGTGTACTTGCCCGGGGCAACAAGTGGGCCCCCGCCTCGGGAGAGCAAGCCCTGGTATCGCATGCCCCAAACCACTTTGTGGATTCCCTCGTCGTTGGACAATTCAAGTCGAGCCACAACCGTTCCGGCAGCATCCGAAACGTCTAAGTAGTGACGCGGCGGGATCTCATCTTCCTCTGACTGCAGTTCTTCGAAGGATGGAGTTGGAACGTCACCGCCAGCCTTGCGAATCTTTGCTTCTTTCTCTTTTCGTTTGGCTGCCTTTGATTTCCAGCCTTCCTTGACGTGGTAACGAATAACGGCACCGAAGTCGGGGTTCTCGGCACGATAAAGACCATCGCCTTGGAAGCCCTTCTTTCCACCAAGCTTGTCTTCTTGGATGTACCAAAACGTGCGGCGAATCGGGAATAGATGGAAGTCTTCGGCTAACGCTTCTTCGGTGGCGTGACGTAGTAAGCTGTAGTCATCAAGAATATAGAAGCTCCGGCCAAAGGATGCCGCAACCAAGTCGTTCTCGCGAGTTTGAATCTCCAAATCCCTAAACGAGATGGTTGGAACACCTCCGCCAAGCTTGAACCAGTTCTCTCCCGCATTCAGCGTTGCATAGACACCAAATTCCGTCGCGAGAAAGAAGAGTTCTTTCTTGACATGGTCCTGAACCAGTCGCCAGCAAATGTGGTTCTCTGGTAAGTCGCCCACCATGAGGTTCCAAGTTCTTCCTCGATCCGTACTCTTCACCACGAAGGGTCGATAGTCGCCTGTCTTATGGTCGTCGATGCAGGCGTAGACTGTGTCGGGGTCATATAGGTCAGCTTTGATGTCGTTGACGAAAAAGAACTCGGGGACGTCAAAGATTCTCTCGATCTTACGCCAATTCTCTCCCCCGTCTTCACTGACTTGAATCAGGCCGTCATCGGTGCCGACGTATAGCAGACCTTCAACGATCGGTGATTCGGAAATGGATGTGATGTTGCTGTGCTGGCTCATCGCGTACAGGTCATACGCCGCGTCGATGCTATGAACTCGTCCCATGGTGGGTAGCTCATAGCGATTGCGGTTTCGAGAGAGATCTGGAGAGACCTTTGTCCAGCTCTCGCCACGGTCGTCACTGCGATGCAGATACTGCGACCCGAAGTACAAACGTTTGTTATCGTGAGGGCTAATTAGGATCGGTGAGTCCCAATTGAAACGATACGATTCTTCATCAGCGTCGGGTTGTGGTTGTATGTTGACGCTCTCTCCCGTGCGCCGATCAAAACGTTTGAGGAAGCCTTGCTGAGATTCCGCGTAAACGATGTTTGGATCTTTCGGATCGATAGCGGTGTCATGTCCATCGCCACCGATGGTCATTCGCCAATCGCTATTGCGAATTCCTTGGATATTCTTGGTTCGAGATGGACCGTACTGCGAGTAATTGTCTTGTGTGCCGCCCGCGATGTTGTAAAACGGAAAGTCGTAGTCCACGGCGACTTTGTAGAACTGTGTCAGAGGTAGGTTGGGACAAAACAACCACGTCTTGCAGTAGTCGTAGGTTCGGTAGACTCCGCCGTCACAGCCCACCAAAAGAAAGTCCTTATCGGTTGGATGGAAGGCTACCGCGTGGTTGTCGACGTGTTTGTAATCGCCTTCGATATTGTTCCATGTGTCGCCATTGTCTTCGCTACGCATGAAGTAGTTATTGGCTTGATAAAGCACGCCAAAGCGATGGGGGTCGGCCCACAATTCTTGATAGTAGTGTGGTCCTGTTCCTCCCGAGACAAAGTCGTTCGTCTTGGTCCAACTGGCACCGCGATCTTCACTACGCCAAAAGCCGCCTTTGCGTCCCGGAAGTTCAATCGTGGCATAAACGAATTCACTTCGCTGTGGCGAAACCCGTAGCGAGATCTTTCCCATGTCACCGCCAGGTAGCCCCTTGCTTAGCTTGGTCCAGGACTCACCACGATCGGTTGATTTGAATATCCCGGTTTCGGGGCCACAATTGATGATCGCCCAAACGTTTCGATGTCGCTGATGTGTGGCCGCGTATAACACATCTGGATTGGTGGGATCGAACACGACATCCGTGACGCCGGTGTAAGACTTTTCGTTGATCTCGCTTCGTTCTTTCTCCGTTGGCTTTTTTACGCCATCATCCCCGAGGCGGCCCGGACCGAGCACCATCTTCCATGTCTCGCCGGCGTCAGTCGACTTGAACAATCCTCGCTGTCCACCTGGTGACCATAAAGGTCCTTGTGATGCGGCGAACACAACGTCGCTATCACGAGGATCGACGAGGATCTTGCTGATGTGTTCGGAATTCTCGAGGCCTCTGTGCTTCCAAGATTTTCCGGAGTCGTGGCTGACATAGACTCCATCACCAAATCCGATATGCCGGCCGCCGTTGTTCTCGCCAGTGCCTAGCCAGACCGTTGAATGAACGGAAGGATCAATGGAGACGCAGCCCATGCTGTAAGAGGGTTTATCGTCAAAGACCGGATTGAAGGTGGTGCCCGCATTGGTCGTTTTCCAAAGACCGCCCGACGCGACGGCGATGTACCATGTGTTGGGTTCGACGGGATCAACGGCCACGTCACCAATACGTCCCGACATGAAAGCAGGGCCAACACTTCGAAACTTGAGGGCGCCGGTTAGTAGGCTGGTTCGTGATTTTGCTTTTGATTCAGCGTCCTCGTCCTGCTTTTCCTGGGCAAGAACGGCGGAGTTCAGCAGGCACAGGGCCAACAAGACGCGAAGCATGATGTGATCTCGTGAAATTGAACGTGAGCGAGCTCACTGATTCATAATGAAAAGCGATTCGATGGATAGGAGTCTAGGTTACGATAATCACGATGAAGCCATCACGCATGAACCGAATGATCCATCGCTGGGGATCGATTGCAATTGCTTTGCCCACGATTGTCGTGCTGGTTTCTGGCGTGGTTCTGCAAATGAAAAAGCAGTCGGACTGGATTCAGCCTCCCACGCAGTCCGGATCGGGTCAAACGCCCCAGCTCTTATTTTCGAGGATCCTGGAAATTGCGAAGACGGTGCCGGAGGCCCAGGTGCAGAGCTGGAATGACGTTGATCGACTAGACGTCCGCCCCGGCAAAGGCATGCTCAAGGTGCGTTGCAATAATCGTTGGGAAATTCAACTCGATGCCACGTCTGGAGACGTGCTTCAGGTCGCTTATCGCCGTTCCGATTTTATTGAGAGCATCCATGACGGCAGTCTGTTCAGTGGTTATGTCAAACTTGGAGTGTTTCTTCCGACGGCGATCGTCCTCGTCACTCTTTGGGCAACTGGGGTGTATCTATTCTTCATGCCTTACTTGGCCAGACGGAAGAAACGTTCGCGGCCAAAAGGAGCTCGGCTCTCCGAGCCGTGAGTTCGCTTCAGAGAGGCGATTTACTATGTCGCAACGAGCGCCGGGAAAGTAGCTCGGCTCTCCGAACCGAAATATCAGGACGGAATCGCCTCGGAGAGGCAAGCTGCTTTGGCGATTGCATAAACCAAGCTATGGCTTGAGTCATAAGGCTTCAGTACCACTCGCTCGCTCCAAGCGGACGCGGAGTCCATGCTTGGGGGCCATCGTGAGCTGAGCTGCCATCTCGTGTCGATCTGATTCGTCAATGATCACTCGAAATCGGCGAGTGACCACGGTAAGAATGATGATGAGTTCCATGATCGCCAGGTTCACGCCAATACAGATTCGAGGCCCGCCACCAAATGGCACCTGAGCATAACTTGCGCGAGGATTCTCAGGGTCGAGCGGATCCTGTCGTGACGGTTTGAAGGTGTCGGGGGATTCCCACCATGCGGGATGTCGATGCAGTGAATACCTGCTGAACACAATCATCGAACCCTTGGGTATGCGATGTCCACCCAGGTCCATGTCTTCACGAACATTTCGGTTTTCAAACCA